>JAPPED010000003.1:300000-440986 GCA_028824295.1 Rhodospirillales bacterium
GTCACGCGACCGGGAACGGCGCTCTCCATGCCGCATCGTGCCGAGGTGGAGGCACTGCTGGAAGGGGTGTGATGAGACCGCGCCGCAGGGCTTGGCAATTCGCCGTCCGGTCATGCATCCGCGAGGCACCGAAAGCCCCGAGATGACGAAGGCTTGCAGCCCGCGCGGTGTTTGAGCGTGACGATCGGATCTCTGCTCCCACCGCTTTCCCCGCTGCGGCCAGGTCAGCGTCTGCGTCACCCAGACGGGTTTCCCGATCGTCTCCGCCTCGCCGTCGCCGACGCTGAAATGACCAGCGACACCTGATACTGGACAGCCGCCTGCCCTGAGGGGGCGGGGTCTTCATGGAAGCTCTGGCTTCTGCTACGGATCGCGATTGCGCATTTCCACTGCAGTGTCCGTCATGGCGTCTTCAGGCCGTGATCCGGACCTTCATTCCCAGTGCCCGCGTGATCCGCATGACCGTTGCGAGGGTGGGATTGCCGCCTTCCGACAACGCCTTGTAGAGCCCCTTGCGGCTCATCCCTGTTTCGCGCGCCAGCTGGCTCATGTTCCCTGCCCGGGCGATGTCGTGGAGGGCGGCGCGCAGCAGGCTGCCGTCGCCCGGATCCTCCTCCGCACAGGCTTCCAGGTAGAGACGGATGTCTTCCGGCGTGCGCAGGTGATCGGCCGCATCCCACTTGGTGAACGCCTCGCTCATTGTTGCCTCCAGTCGTCCGCCAGTTTCCCGGCACGCTCGATGTCGCGTTCTTGGCTGGCCTTGTTGCCGGCGCAGAGTACGATCACCGTCTGTCCCTCGCGCAGGACGTACACGCGGTAGCCCGGCCCATGGTGGACGCGCAATTCATGCAGTCCACCACGTATCGGCTTGACGTCTCCCAGGTTGCCCAGCGACAGGTGTCGCAACCGGGCATTGATCCGAGCGACCGCGCGCCGATCGCGCAATCCGCGGATCCAACGCTGGAACGTGGCACTCTCGACGACATCGAACACTTGAAATGCGTATACTACAGTTCACATAACGTCAAGCGCAATCACGGTCCGGGTGATCACGGGAAGGCCCCTTCGTGAGACGCCCCAGGATTCCGTGAACTGTTTGATGGAGCACACGGGGACGCCGAGACACGTCGTTAGTAGCGGCTCTCGAACTTATCGGCTGCGAGATCCCGACGCAGGGTGCCGCGCTGGCTATCGCGGGCCGGCCGCCGCGGGAGGGACAGGCGGACCTGTGCCATTACCTGGGTGCGGAGTTGGTTGGTGGCACCGTCGTCCAGCACGTGGGCGTCAGGCTCGAGCCGGTAGCTCAGCCGGCGGTTCTCTCGGTTCCGGGACTCGAATGAGACACTAGCTTTGCCGCCGGCGTCATGCCAACTTGTTGCCATAATGTTTTTTCAATATTTTCCGGTCATGTCGAAAGATCACGACATCCCAATCTCCCGTGGCGACCTGACGTTCACAGTGCACATGGCACTGCGCGATCCACGACGACACGCCGGCGAACGACGACAACGGCGTGCGATGGGGCAGCCGGACGATCTCGGGCAAGGGCGCCAGGGACGACCTTACCGCCGCCGAGCGCGATGCGTGGCGCAGGGCCGTGGAGGCAATCGACAATGACTGAACGCAACATCGCTGCCAAGGTCCTCGACGCACTGTGCGAAGTACGCGAGCACCGCGCTGGCAAGCGCACCTTGAAGACCGTGCGGGTCGAGCCGCGGCCCCTCCTGAAGCTGACCCCAGAGGTCATCCGCGCCACTCGCGAGCGCCTGGACGTCTCCAGGGCGGTCTTTGCACACATGATCCGCGTCCCCGTGCGCACGATCGAGCGCTGGGAGCAGGGTCGGTCAAGCCCTCCCGAATCGGCTGCGGCCCTCATCCTCATGGCGCAGAAGTACCCGGACACGTTTGATCGGCTCGCCTCCCTGTAACCCGCCCGGGCGGCCCGGTCCGATCAACCGACTGGGCGCGGTCCAATGGCAAACGGAGCCACTGCTCACGCGAAGGCGGCGGCGTCTAGAGCAGGCGGCAGCCGTAGTCGGTGAAGCGGCTGTCGGCGCTCATCAGCCTGACATTCCGCGCCATGCTCTGCACGACGAGCATCCGGTCGAACGGATCGCGATGGCGAAAGGGAAGGTCCTTCAGGAGAACGGCATCTGCCGCGGAAAAAATCGAGCAGCTCGAAACCCAGCCGCCCGGCGCAGGCGATGGCGTCATGATCGAAGCGGAGCTTGCCGAGCGACGCCTTGATCATGCTCTCGGCGACTGAGACCGAACTCAGATAGACGATGTTGGCGCGGCTCTCGAGCTCGCTTCTCTGCCGTGGCGACAGGCGTTCGGGCGCGGCGACCGCCCAGATGAACACGTGCGTGTCGACCAGGATTCTCAATCGCCGGGCCCGTAGAACATGCGTTCGATGTCCGCGTCCTCTTCGAACAGTGCATCGTCGGGCACGTCGACCTGCCCCTTCAGGATGCCCAATTTCCGCTTTCCTTCCGGGGTATGCGGCACCAGGTCGGCGACCGGAAGATTGTTCTTGGCGATGACCACCTTCTCGCCGTGGTAGACGCGATCGATCAGGTTCGAGAGTTGCGCCTTCGCCTCCGAAATGTTGACGATCATCCATCGGCCTCCCGTACCAGGTCTGTCAGACCATAGATGGCCAATGGGACCAATTCAGATCCGGTTTGGCAATACTTAGGGACCACGCGATGATCGGATGGACCGAGAGGATGGCAGAGCGACAGGGCAAGCGACGCGCAAGATGCGGTGCTGACGCAGCCCCGCTGACATGATTGGCCGGCTCGGTGAAGGAACGGTCCGCCTTGCCAGGCGGGTTCTGCCATTCGACAGCAGTGCAGCGCGCTTACGCCCGGATTGCTTCGGCCAGCCGCATCGCCGTCCACGGAGATACACGCAGTCGTGCCGCGTCGACATTCCGCTTGGCGGTGAACTTGCCCTTCCACTAGCATCCGGTCCGGACGGGCCGGTGGCGGCCGGTCGCACCGTTCAATGGAGGCCGGACCATGGCTGCATTCCTGATCGTTCGCGCCCAGGTGGATCCGGCCGTGAAGGACTCATTCGACACCTGGTATCAGAACGAGCACCTGCCGGAGGCAGTCGACGCCTTCGATGCCGTTGGCGCGAGTCGCGGCTGGAGCGAACTGGAGGAGAACGTGCATATCGCCTTCTACGAGTTCCGGGACATGCCGGACGTGAGCCGGGTGATGGGCTCGGACGCGCTCAAGCGAATGATCGGGGAGTTCGACCGGCTGTGGAGTGGCAGCGTGACGCGCACGCGCGAGGTGGTGGATCTCGTCCAGGCGATCTGAGCGCTGGCGCCGGGCCCGGTCACGGGCAGAAACGGATTGGATGCGGCAGGGGTTTCCCGAGGAACCGCGTCGCAGACCGTCCAATCAGCCGTGACACGCAAAGACATGCTTCCTGGTTCATCCGCTGAGGCAATCCCGGTGTCGATCACGATTGCCGGTGCGCGGCCGGGAGAGTTGGCGATTTGGCCGCAAGCGGACTATGTATGCGAACGGGGAGCGTCGGTTCGTGGCGGGCAGTCCTGTCGAATGGCCACCGGACCGGGAACGCCCCCGCACGGGAACAGGCGACCGGCATGACCAGACTGGCCACGGAGGGAACCCGCGAAGGGGTTCGCCTCGGTACCTTCCGCTACATGCAGACGTCGGCGGAATCCTCGCTCTACCGGAACGGCAAGGTGCTCAGCCGCCGCGACCGGGACGGCAGCGACAGCGGCCTCCTGGGTGTCCATCTGGAAGATCGCGAGATGGCGATCCTCGACGCCCGCTCGGTGACGCAAGCTGAACAACCGACTTTGTCGGCCAACGGCTTTGAGCTGCTTGAGCGACCGTCGGCGGACCCGGACCTGGACTTTCTCGATCACGACGCGGTGGCCCGGGCGTACTATCCCGAATGCGCCGAGATCGTGCGCGCTGCGACCGGGGCGGAGACCGTCGCCGCCTTCGACCACAACGTCCGCTCCGCGACCGGCAAGTCGGGCAAGCGGCGTATCGCGGGCGGCCAGCAGGTCCAGGGACCGGCGCATCTGGTGCACGGTGACTACACCCTGACCAGCGCGCCCCAGCGAATGCGTGACCTCGCCCGGCCGCCGACCCTGAACGACACCTATCGCACGGTGCTGGCCGAGGACGAGACGCTGCTCGACGCCGCGGCGGTCGAGCAGGCGATCGCGGACGGACGGTTCGCGCTCATCAACCTCTGGCGCAACATCGCCCGCGAGCCGGTGGCGACGCGGCCGCTTGCGCTCTGCGACGGGATGAGCGTGCACCCGGAAGAACTCGTCGTCTTCGAGATCCACTACAGCGACCGGATCGGCGAGAACTACTTCGCCAAGCACGACGACCGCCACCGCTGGGTCTACTGGTCCGCCATGACCCGTGACGAGGCGCTGCTCATCAAGCAGTGGGATTCAGCCGGTGAACTGGCCCGGTCCGAAGGCACGAGGGCCGACCCTGACGGCGTCGACCGACCTTGCACCTTCAGCTTCCATAGTGCGTTCGAGGATCCTGCGACCCCGCCGGATGCGCCCGACCGCTGGAGCATCGAGGTTCGCTGCGCGGTGCTCTACGCGTAGCCAGCGGAGACGCTTCTACGCGCTGACACGTAGCGTTCGGCGGTAATCTCCCGGCGCGTATGCGTGGGGGCGTATTCGGGTCCCCGGCCCGATAGTTCCGGTTCCGGCTTCGATGACGGCCAAAGGCTGCTTGGACCGTTTCGTCGGCAGGCTCCCCGCCGTCCGCCTTCTGTAGCACGCTGGCCGAACCACGGGCGATTTGGCAAGGTGGTCGGACAATTGTGGACTTTGACGCGGCGGCGCTTCGCGGCATCACGCCGCCCATGACAACGCCGTTCACCGGGACGGACGCGATCGAGGAAGCCGGCGGAATGGTCCATGTGCTCGCGGGGATCATCGTCGTGTCGACCCTGCAGACGGCTGGCATCGGGGCTCGATCACCTCCCGACCCGGCGGGCCGCCGCTGGCCGGGACGTGCCGAATTACACGTGAACGCGCCAAGCGCCTAGTGGGTTCCGCGCCTCTCGCAGGGAGGCGACCACCGCTGGTCGGGCGGTCCCTCCCGGAACCGGGCGGCAGCCGACGTTACCGTCAGGGTCGAGGGAGGGCTGATTGCCGGGTCTCGTCGTTGCCGTGACCGAGTTCATCGATCATCATTTGCCGCATGCGGAATTTCTGCGGTTTGCCCGTGACGGTCGTCGGCACTTCCGCTACCACGCGGACGAAACGGGGAATCTTGTAGTGCGCGATGTTTCCCTGACAGAAACTGCGGATGTCTTCTGCTGACAGTTCGGAACCCGTGGTCGGGATGACCCAGGCACAGACCTCTTCACCGTAGCCGGCATCCGGGATTCCGAACACGTGCGCTTCGCGAACATGCGGGTGGCGGAACAGGTACTCCTCGACTTCGCGCGGGTAGATGTTCTCGCCCCCCCGGATGATCATGTCCTTGGCCCGGCCGGTGACGGTGCAGAACCCCTCGGCGTCGAGGCGGGCCAGATCGCCGGTGTGCATCCAGCCGTCACGAACGCTCGCCCGCGTTGCCGTCTCGTCATCCCAGTACCCCTTCATGGTGGAGTAGCCGCGGGTACACAATTCACCCTCCTCGCCGACCGGGAGCACCTTTCCGCCCGCATCAACGATCCGGGCCTCCAGGTGCGGATGGATCCGTCCGACCGTGTTGCAGCGTTGCTCGACCGGGTCGTCCACCATGCTCTGAAACGACACCGGCGAGGTCTCGGTCATGCCGTAGCAGATGGTGAGTTCCGGCATGTGCATCTCGTGCAGGACCCGATCCATGACCACCTTCGGACAGGGGGCGCCGGCCATGATTCCGGTCCGCATCCGCGCGAGCTGAAGGTCGAGTGCGGGGAGCCGATCCAGCATGGCGACGAACATCGTCGGCACGCCGTACAGCGCGCTGCAACGCTCATCGGAAACCGTGGAAAGGGTCGTCTCGGCATCAAAGCCTTCACCGGGGAACACCATCGCGGCGCCCTTGCTGATTGCGCCGAGGACCCCCATCACCATGCCGAAACAGTGGTAGAGGGGGACGGGGACGCAGAGACGGTCGTCCTCGGTGAGATGGATCCGGTCGGTGACGAAGCGCGCGTTGTTGACGATGTTCCGGTGGGTCAGCGTGGCGCCCTTCGGCGCTCCGGTCGTGCCGGACGTGAACTGGATGTTGATCGCATCATCGGGGGCCAGGGTCGAGTCGACAGCAGCGAGCCGCAGGACTTGCGCGGGTCCGGCAAGACCGGCCAGGCTCGCAAACGCGTAGATCCCGGGCCCCGGATCGTCGCTCAAAGCGATGACGCTCCGGAGATGCGGCAGCTGCTCCGAGCGCAGGCTGCCGGGCCGGCACCGGTCGAGTTCTGGTGCCAGCTGCCGCAGCATGCGCAGGTATTCCGACGAATTGAAGCTCTCGGCCAGCACCAGGGCGCGACACCCGGCACGGTTGAGCGCGAACTGGAGTTCCGCCGACCGATACGCCGGGTTGATCGTGACCAGAATCGCGCCAATGCGGGCGGAGGCGAGTTGCGTCAGCACCCATTCGTACCGGTTGGGCGACCAGATTCCGACCCGATCGCCTTTTGCTAGCCCGATGGCGAGGAGCCCTGCCGCGAGGGCATCGGTTTCACGGCAGAGGTCGTGGTAGCTCCGCCGGATCGACTGGTGGGGACAGATCACGGCCTCCCGCGGCCCGAATCGCGAGGCTGCGCGCCCGAGCAGGTGCGGAACCGTGATGTCCTCGAGTGGCGGCGCGGTGGCTCCGCGCACGTACGACTCGCCGTGGACGGGTACGGCGTCGGGTGCAGCGGATGGTGCGGTACCGAAGTTGGCGACTTGGCCTGCCAGGCTCTGGGTCAGAATGTTCACGGGCGCGTCGCTACATCGTCCGCCAGTCGCCGGACTGTTCGAAGGCGTGCGCGGCACGGTAGATCGTGGTTTCCTGGTGGGGGCCCCCGACCAGCATCATTCCGATCGGCAGTCCCTCGCTCATCCCGCAGGGGACGTTCATCGCCGGCAGGCCGCCGTTGAACGGCGCCGTGTTGCCGATGTTCTCGAACGCCCGCTGGATGTACACCGCAATCGAGCAATCCGGAGGCGGGATTTCCTGCGCCTTCATCGGCAGCGTCGGCAGCAGGAGAAGGTCGTGCACCTCGAGTGCGCGCGCGTAGGCCGCGTTGGCCTTGCGCATCAGGTTCTGCGCCTTGCCGTAGAAGCGGCCGCGGTATTGCTGGCGGAAGTGCTCGCCGAGAAACATGCAGACCTTCAGGGAGTGGCTGAGTTCGTCCGCTCGCGTCCGCCACTGGGCCATGTGATCGATCATCGACGGCAGGAACAGACCGCGGCAGTTCGTCCCGGCCGCGTTGCCGTGCATCATCTGGTCCTGAAGGCCTTCGACGGCGATCGCCGTCCAGCAGTCGAGAGCCAAGAAATGCTCCGGGACCGAGATGTCCTCGACGCTCGCGCCCAGTTCGCGGAAGCGGTCGGCCGCTTCGCGGACTTTGCGGTCCACGTCCGGCTCGCTCTCCGGCCGGCCAAAACCCTCCTTGAGTACGCCGACCCGAAGGCTTCGGGCACCCTGGCCGAGCGCTTCGGTGTAGCGGGCGGTCTTCGGGTCGCGCTGCCGGGAATCGAGCCCGTCGTCGCCGGCCAGCACCTCCAGCAGGAGTGCATTGTCGGCCACCGTACCGGTCACCGGCCCCACGTGGTCGATCGTGCGCTCGATCGGCATGATCCCGCTGTACGGTACTAGGCCATGCGTCGCCTTCATGCCGTACACACCGCAGTTTGCCGAAGGGATCCGGATGGAGCCGCCCTGGTCGCCGGCAATTGCCATGTCGACTTCCCCGGCGGCGACGAGCGCTGCCGAGCCGCTTGACGAACCGCCCGCCATGTAGCCGCGTTTCCACGGGTTCTGGACCGGCCCCTTGGCGCCGGTGTGCGAGCCCGCCGAGAGGCAGAAATTCTCGCAGTGGGCCTTCCCCACGATCGTGGCGCCAGCGTCCAGCATGCGGGTGACGATGGTTGCGTCTACTTCCGGCGTATAGCCTTCCATGATCGCCGAGCCGTTCATCATCGGCACGCCGGCGAGGCACACGGTGTCCTTCAGGACGATCCGCTTGCCGCGGAGCGGACCATCCGGGGCGCCGCGCACGTCCGTTTTGACGTACCACGCGTTTAATTGATTGTCAGACGGTTCCGGGAAGTGCCCGGGCGCCCTCGGATAGCGCACTGGCGGCAGGTAGTCGGGCGCCGCGTCCAGCCGGTCGTACGCCTGGACATAGGGCTCCATGACCTCCCGGTACTGTTCGAGTTCGTGGTCGGTGAGCCCCATGCCGAACTGGCCGGCCATGGTGCGCATCTGGGAGAGCGAAGGTCGATTGACGGTCATGGTGTTCGCTGTTCCGGGGAATCCGGCGGCATCACCGGCTGGCAGGGGCGCCCCCCGTTCCTCCGGGATACGTTCGTGGATCGGCGGAGCGGCCCGCTCGGCGGAAGACCCGTTTCCCGGCGGGCCGGGGCGAGGTGACGGGGAGGAAGAGGCGGCGGATCGCGCTGGGCCAAGACCGAGAAGCGTCTCGATTTCGGCGGGGTTCGCGAGGTCGGTGCGCCCAAGCTCGCCCGTGACCCGGCCCCGTTCCAGGATGAGGACGCGATCGGACAGGGCCGCGACGAAATCGAAATTCTGTTCCACAAGCAGGACAGAAAGCGCTGAACGCTCCTGCAGGCCGCGCAGGGTTTCGGCGATCTCGTCGATGATCGAGGGCTGGATGCCTTCGGTGGGTTCGTCGAGCATCAGGAAATCAGGCTCGCCCATCAGGCACCGCGCAAGCGTCAGGAGCTGCTGCTCCCCGCCGGACAGCGCGCCGCCCTTGCGGTCGAGCAGGCCGGCAAGGCGGGGGAAGGCGGCGAGCACCGTGTCCAGCACGTCGTCTTCGTGCTCGCCGGTGAGGCCCTGCCAACCGAAGCGCAAATTGTCCCGGACTGTGAGTTGCGGAAAGATTCCCCGCTCCTGGGGAACGAAGCCTATGCCCAGGCGGGCGCGCTCAAACGGCGGCAGCGCGGTGATCGCGTTGCCGCGGTACCGGATGACACCGGACGTGGCGGGCAGCAAGCCCATGAGCAGCCGCAGCAGGGTGGACTTCCCCATGCCGTTGTGGCCGAGGATTCCCACCACCTCGTCATCGCGCACCTGGAGGTCAACCCCGTGCAGGATGGGCACCTTCCCATAGCCGCCCGTGAGTCCCTCGACTTCCAGGGCCGGCGCCGCCTCTGGCACCTCGGTCACGCGGCTTGTCCCAGATAGACGCTGCGCACGGCCGGGTCCGCCAACACGGCGTCCACGTGACCCTCGAGCAGCACCGCGCCCCGGTGAAAGACCGTGACGGTTCTGGCAATCGAGCGGATGAACTGCATGTCGTGTTCGACCACAACCACGGCCGCTGTCCGCGAGAATTCTTCCACGATTTCGGTCAGGCGTTCGACGTCACCGCCGGTCATCCCGGCCGCCGGCTCGTCGAGCAACACAAGCCAGGGATCCCCTGCCATGACCATGCCGAGCTCGACATGCTGGCGCTCGCCGTGGGCGAGCCTGCCGGGCGAGCTCCGCGCAACGGGCTCCAGCGCCAGCCGGGCGATGGTTTCGTCGGCTTTCCGGGTGGCGGCTTGCGGCGGCAGGAACCGGCGGGCGGCGAGCCAGATGTTCTCGAAGACGCTCAGCCCGTCCATGACGCTCGGCACCTGGGTCTTGGTGCCGACGCCGAGACTTGCCACGTGATGGGACGGCCAGCGCGTGGTTTCCTGGCCGCGCATGAAGATTTGCCCCTCCGTCGGCTGCAGCAGCCCCGTGACGCATTTGAAGAACGTCGACTTTCCGGCGCCGTTCGGGCCGATGAGGCAGCGGAGCTCGCGGGCATCCAGCCTGAAGTCGACGTGGGCGACTGCCTGCACCCCACCAAATTGCATGATGAGGCCCTGGGTCTCCAGGACCGTTTCAGGCATCGCCTGACGCCAGGGAGGACCGCGGCCCGCGCCGTCGCCGGTACCGGCTCCGGGGACGCCTGCGCGTGACTAGGCGCCAAGCGTTCGCCAAAACGGGAGCGATCCCTCCCGGAAGAAAGAGCACGAAGAGGACCAGGATGGCGCCGGACACGACGGAATTGTGTAAGAGGTCCTGCTGTCCCAGGAGGAACTTTAGATAGGAGAGACCGGCCGCGCCCAGCACCGGCCCGATGCGGGTGCCCAGGCCGCCGACGATGCACCAGATGATGATGTCCGCCGACTGGCTGAGGGAAAACAGGCGCGGGGTGACGATTTCCGCCCAGTTCGCAAACAGTGCGCCGGCCAGGCCGGCGATGGCGGCGCCTGCGGCGAACATGACAGTCTTGCGGGCCGGCACGTCGTAGCCCATCAGGGCAGCCCGCGTCTCGTTTTCGCGAATGCCGACGGCAATGCGCCCGAACGACGACCGGAGCACCGCGCTCACGAGCAGGTACGCCAGCAGCAGGCAGACCGCGCTGAAGTAGTAGAAGGACTCGCCCCAGACGTAGGCACTCGGGTCTCCGGGGACGTTCAGGGTCTGGAACCCCGGAATACCGTTGAACCCGCCGAGCCGCGCATTCCCGATGACGTACTCCGAACCGGCGGTGGCGTTCATGAACCGGTGGAGGATCAGCGTGACGACGAGGGTGATGACGCCGAGGTAGACGTCGGTCAGCCGGCCGTAGAACAGCATGGCCCCGAGCACCGCGGCGAAGCCCGCCGGAACCGCCACCGCGAGGAGCATCGGCACCGTGCTCTCGCCGAAGTTGATCGCGGCAATGGCGTAGGTGTAGGCGCCAAGACCGAAGAAGGCGGCCTGGCCGAAACAGAGGATGCCCCCGAACCCCCAGACCAGTCCCAGGCTGAGACCGAGCATCCCGTAGATGATGAGAACGGTCAGCGTGTAGGTGCTGACCAACATGGGCAGGACACCGACGGCGCAGGCGGCCACCACCAGCGTGCCGGTGAGTTCGCGGCCCCACCCGGCGTCCCTCACAGCGATTCCCTGAACAGCCGGTCGGTGATGCCCCGGGGCAGGAGCCGGAGGAGGATGACGGCCGCCACCAGGAGCGCCACTTCGCCGACGACCGGCGAAACCGCGAAGCTGAAGATCTGGTTGATCAGCCCGAAGACGCCGGCGCTGCTGGCCAGACCCGCGATCAGCGCGGGCCCGCCAGCGATGACCGTAATGAACGCCTTCGCGATGTAGGCGCCGCCGGACGTGGGGACCAGCCCGACGAGCGGGGCGAGGACGGCACCGGCCAGCCCTGACAGCGCGGACCCGCAGGCGAACGTCAGCATGTAGATGCGGTCGGGGTTATAGCCGAGTGACGCAGCCATGTCCGAATGCTGCATCGTCCCGCGGGCGATGAGACCCGACCGGGTCGATCTGAGCACGGCCAGCATGAGGAGAAGGAGGACCGCGGCCACCAGGACGATGAAGAAGTTGTACCCGTTGACTTGATAGTCCCCGAGCGCGAAGCCGGGAATGGGGGTCGATATGCCGGTCGTCGTGTTGCCGAACAGCATCGTCACGATACCGATGAACAGCAGGCTCAGCCCCCAGGTGGCGAGCATCGTGTCGATGAGGCGTCCGTAGAGGTGCCGGATCACCAGGCGCTCGACGGCGAGGCCCAGCACGCCGACGACCGCCGGCGCCAGGACGAGCATGGCAAGAAAGACGTTCACGCCGAGATCGACGGCGGTAATCGTGGCATATCCCCCGAGCATCATGAACTCGCCGTGCGCGAGGTTGATGACCCGCATCATGCCGAAGATCACGGCCAGGCCGGCGCTGATCAGGACCAGCGCGCCGATCGCGTACAGCACTTCGACAACGATGACCAGAACGAGATCCATGTCAGTGGCGCGGGGTCGTCGGGGTCAGAGCTGCGGGGGCGGCGTGGTCGGCCACGTTGACGCCCCCGCGTCGCCGGGCTCAGATCTCGATTTCGTACTGCTGGTTGTCGTCCGGATTGACCTCCAGGTCGCACACCGCCTGGGTGTCGATGGGCTGGCGTTGCGGCAAGGTGTCGATCACCGTCATGCCCTGGTTCTCAATCTCCATCAGATGGACATCGAGGACGGCGTGGTGGGTCTTCGCGTCGACCGTCACCATGCCGCCCGGACCCTGGATGGAAATCCCGGTCTCAAGCGCCGTGACGACCGCATCACGATCGAGTGAGCCGGCTTCCCGCACGGCCGCTGCCCACGTCAGCACGCCCTGGTAGTTCGATACCGCGATTTCGTGAATGGCTGTGTCGTCGCCGTAGGCCGCCGCCCATTTGCGCTTGAATTCCGCGTTCTCGGGTGTGTCAAGCTCCTGGCTGTAGTTGTATGCAACCATGATCCCGTTGCCCTCTTCCGCGGTCAGTACCTTGTGTTCGTTGCCCACGCCCAGGGTCGTGGACGCTAGGGGGATCCGGGCCTTCATGCCGGCCGCGGCCCATTGCCGGAAGAACGACAGGTGGGCGCCGCCGACCAGGGGCGCGATGACCAGGTCCGGGGCTGTCGACTGGATCTTCGCGATCGTCGATCCGAAGTCCGAGACGTCGAGCGGAAAGAAATCGACCGAGACGGTTTCACCGCCGTTGTCGCCCACGTACTTCTGGATCCACTTCGCCGTGATCTGGCCGTAGTTGTAGTCGGCCGCGAGGATGTAGATCGTACGGGCTCCCACCTTGTTCATGGCGTAGGGCACGAGCGCCTCGACCTGCTGGGCCGGAGTGACGCCGTTGATGAAGATGTTGCGATCGCAGACCCCGCCCTCGTACAGCACGTTGTAGAAGTACAGCGTCCCGCTCCTGCGCAGGATTTGGCGAATCGCTTCGCGTGAGGCCGACAGGATGCCGCCATGGACGACGTCGACCCGGTCCTCGCGGGTGAGCTGCTGCGCATATTGGGAATACAGCGCCATGTCGGACTGGGTGTCGTAGGCGACCACTTCGATGGGCCGCCCCAGCAGTCCGCCGGCGTTGTTGATGTCGTCCACGGCGAGTCGCATCGCCATGTCCATCGGCTTGCCGTAGGCGTCGAAGATGCCGGAGGTGTCGAGGATGGATCCGAGCTTGATGGATTCGGCTGCGGCCGCCGGGTACCCCAGAAGGGCGACACCGGTCAGTGCGGCGCTGCCACCGAGAAAATGGCGACGGTTGATGGACATACGGAAATCCTCCTGTCGGAGCCCGCTCGGGCCCGTCATGGGTTGCTGGCAGGCACGGTTGTCATGCCTTGCCCTTGTCCTTGGTCTTGATTCGATTGGCGTAGTCGGCGGTGCGGCCGGCCAGGTTGGGATCGAAGTCGAGGCCGATTTCCGCCCCCATCTGCTTCATCGCCGGCAGCCGGACGGCCATGCCGAGGATCTGTTCCATCGCGGCTCCGAAGGCGTCTTCGGCCGCGCCTGAACTTCCCGTCGCCGGGCCGGGCCCGCCGATCTGATTGATCCGGATGGATTCGATCTTCTCGACCGGCTTCATCATCTGCGCCATGATTTCGGGGAGGCGATCGAGCTTGCGTTCCTCGAGGCGCATGCGGATCACGGAGTCACTCAACAGGTTCTCCGCCTGGTTCAGCGCCGTGCGTCCCTCGGCCTCCGCCTCCATGCGGGCCTTTTCGGCCGATGCGGCGCTTGCGGTCGCGGAGGCCTCGGCCTTGGCCTTGGCGAGCACCGTGTCGACGTCGGTCTGTACCCGCGCGTTTTCACGGGCGAGATCCTGTTCCTGGCGCATCCACGCGATTTCTCCCTCGCGCTCGGCGGCGGCCCGCTCCTTTTGCGCTTGGACGTTCTCGGACGCCAGGACCAGTTGGGCCCGCGCTTCTTCCTCGGCGGCCTTGGCGACCGACTCTTCGGCCCGCTTCCGGGAAAGTTCGATCTCGTTCGTGAGCTTCGCCTCCTCGAGCGCGAGGAGCGCGCGCATCTCGGCCTTCCGGAGTTCTTCGTCGCTCGTGACCTGGGCGGCCTTCGCCTTCTGCTCCCCATCGATGCGCACGGTCTCCGAGGCCAGCGCGGCAGCAGCCCGCGCCTGCTCGGAGCGCGAGCGGGCATCGGCTTCGAGTTTGTCCAGGTGCTCTTGCTGGGAGATCTCAGCCTCGCGCTCGGCGCGCTTGAGCTCGATTTCGCGCTGATGCTGGGCCAGCCGGCTCTCCCGGACCGCGATCTCCGTGGCGGTCTCGATCTCGACCCGCGCCTTGCGCTGTGCAGCGACGAGCTCGGCAAGGCGCCGGCGGCCCTGCGCGTTGAAGGCGTTCGATTCATCGAGCTGGGCCAGATTGGTCTGGTCGACCGACACTAGGGCCGCGGCAAT
The DNA here is from genome assembly GCA_028824295.1 of Rhodospirillales bacterium. Lineage (NCBI taxonomy): Bacteria > Pseudomonadati > Pseudomonadota > Alphaproteobacteria > Rhodospirillales > Rhodospirillales bacterium. The sequence goes on from JAPPED010000003.1 coordinate 314,416, forward strand.
AAGGCTTAGCCCGAGCTTTGCTGCCTGCTCTCCGGCTTCGGTCGCGACGTCCTGCGTGAACGCGCCCCGGTTCAGGTGGATGTCCTCCATCGTCCGCTGGGCAGCGGCGTTCTGGATGGCGTTGACCAAAGCCCCTTTGAGCAGCTCGTGGACCGCGCCGCCGTTGCGCGAGATGCGGTTGCCGAGCGCCTGGGCGGCGGTCGACACCCCGTCGCGAGACGGTTCGACCCGCAACTCGAATTCCATTCCGACATCTGCCCGCAGCTGGTCGCGGCACAGGACCGCTTCGCTGCCCGATTGCGTGGCGGAAATCGAGATCGCCGCCATGGAGACGCGCTGCAGGCGATGCACGATCGGCAGGGCCAGGCAGCCGCCGTCGAGGACGACTTTGCGTCCGCCGAGGCCGGTTCGCACCAACGCGGTCTCCAGCGTGGCCTTCGCGTAGTAACGCTGGAGGAACCAGATTCCGCCGGCCAGGGCCAGCAGCATGCCGGCAACGGTGTAAAGCCAAACCACGGGTGTTTCCTGTCGTCTCCCGTCTAGCGGCCGAGGGCCGGCCGATGCGGCCGGCTAGCCCGAGCGACAGGGTAGCCGAATCAATTTCCAATTCAAGTAATTTATGCTATCTTATTGCCTGGTAAGATTCTTTACGATCTCGAACTCCATTCCTGTTACGCGTGCCAGATAGGCCGGGAGCGGGCGTGGATCGGTGGTGCCCCGGGCCATCCGGCGCGCGCTGCGATAGTGGCCGCGGGCAGCAAAGTCGGCAGCGCGGGATCTCCAGTCGTCGCCATGTGTATCGACAAGGGCGGCCAGGCAGTGGATACCCTCGTACGTGGACTGGCCCAGCGTGTTCAGGACCGGTGCATGATCGCCGTGGATCGAGTGGTACTTCTCCCGGAACGACGCATTGGCCTCTGTCCGCAGCGATCCGAAATAGGCGGCCGAAGCATAGAAACGGTTGAGAGACTTCGGCCCGCTGGCGAGCAGCACGTTTTCCTCCACCGCGCAGGAGAAGCGGACGGTGCTCCGATGCAGGTCCGCTTCCCCGAAGGCCCGATTGAACATCACCGCGTCCTGGCCGATCAGAGAGACCAGGACCGCATCCGCGCGGCAGCGACGGATTTCATCCACGAACGGTCCCATGTCCGAGACGCCGAACGGCAAGTAGCGCTCGTAGACGAGGGGGGTGGAGCAGTCACGCAGAATCTGCTTGGCAAAGGTATGCGAAGCACGTGGCCACACGTAGTCGTTACCGATCATGGCCCAGCGGCGGAACCTGTACGTCGAGTGAAGGTGGCCGATCGCGGGGCCCAGCTGCAGCGCCGGGGTTTCGCCGATGGCGACCACCCCGGGCGTCCTTTCGCCACCCTCGTAGAGGGGGGTATAGATGAACGGAACCCTCTGCCTGACGACTTTGCTCAGGCGTTGCCTGACAGCACTGATGTGCATGCCCACGATCGCATCGATCGCCTGTGCCGCAAGCAGATCGCATACGAGCGAATCGACCGGGACCGCGGCTTCCTCGGCCGCATCCACCAGCAGCAACTGGACCTGACGGCCGTCGATCCCGTCACGACGGTTCAGTTCCTTGACCGCTACCTGTGCACTGGCGATGCAGGACGGTGACCAGATCCCGGCGGCGCCGCAGAGCGGCACGAGCAGCGCTATGCGGTAGTAGGAGCCGGGCAACGGTGACAGCGAATCGAATTCGCGTCCATACTCCAGTGGCAGACTGGCCGGATCACACCGGCCAGCGGCAAAATCCTGACCGCTGGAACAGCGTTGCTGCATGCGGCAAGTACAGTTGAAAGTGATTTCCAAGTCAACTATTTCTTGCGCGATAACTGTGGGTATCTCCATGAGCGACACACCGAGGCCGCTGACTGGCTACCTTTCGTACGTACTGGCCGCGGCTCATCGTGAGGTGCGTATTTCGCTATCGCACCGGCTGAAGGCTTACGGGATCCAGATCGAGGCGTGGCGGATTATGGCGACGCTGGCGTCACATCCAGCGGCAACCATGAGTGAGCTTGCCGACCTGGTATTGATGAACCCCCCGGCCCTGACCAAGCTTGTCGATCGCATGGTCTCAAGCGGTCTGGTACATCGCCAGATCTCAAGGCAAGACCAGCGTCAGGTCAACCTGATTCTGACGGATCTCGGAAAAAAGCGGATGTCCCAGATTCGGGCGGAAGTGCAGTCCGAGGACGACGAGATACTTGCGGCGATTGGATCAGAGAACGTCGAATTGTTTGTGGACATGCTCCAGAGGATTTCTCCGCGCTCAGCTCGGCTTTCGCAGAGGCCACTGCCTCGGCAACTGCACAAGGTTGACCGTACGGATCTCTAGTTGAGCTCTTGTGGTGCCTGTTCGAAGAGTTGCATGCAGTTCCGGTGATGGGCCACAAGCGTGTCGGTCGGGAAGACGCGCTGAGCATTGTGTTCCGTCTTGGCGCCTACCATACCGGGACCTGATCCGCACGAACGGTGTTCCTTGTGCCGTGTTGGCGCTTCAACGCAGCCAGGTGAGACAACCGGCGGTCTCCAGCACCTGATTGAGATCGGCGTTGTCGTCGAGGCGGGCGTACCGTTCGCGAAGTACGCGGAGCGAGCGGGCGTGGTAGCGCTGCGGCTTCTGGGCCCAGCGGTCGCCGGCGAGGTCAACCTCGAATTCCTCGGCTTCCTCAGCAATGGCCCGGGCATTGGCGTCGGACCAGGGGAGAAAGCGGCCTCCGACCTCTTCCGCGAGCAGCGGCATCAGGGTCGGCGCCAGCGCGGACCATGTCTCGAACGGTCCATGCGCATTCGGATCCTGCATCTCCCGGCACCACGCGAGCGTCCGCGGCGGGATCAATCCGCTGCCGGCGGGATCGGTCGACATCTGCCAGACCTGGGCGGCGATGCCGAAATCGGCGAAGGCGGGCCGTGCGCCGAACAGGTATTTCCGGCCGTCCAGGTGGGCCTCCAGCAGCTCAAGCATCCGGGCCAGCGATTTCTCGATGATCGGTGCCGTCTGCGGTGACGAACCCACGAACCAGACGCGGGGGACCATGCGTTCGCGCACGGCCCGGGCCCGCTCGGCCACGGCATCGTCGCCGGCGCCGGGAAGCATGGACCGGGCGATCCGATCGGCCGCCGACAGCTGGTCCGCCTCGTCGCGCCAGCGATAGTGGAACATGGGCTTGTTGCCCCATTCGTCCCCGTATTCCTCGAGGAGCGCGGAGAGGAAGGCAAGCACGGGGTCATTGGGCTGGATGGCGGGCTCGGCGAACGCCGCCTCGAGCCGCTCGATGATAGGGGTCGAATCCTGGAGGGCGTCGCCCTCGGGGGTGATGACCAGCGGCACGAGCGGCAGCCGGGCATGGGCGTCGAATTCAGCTTGGGTGTCGGGCGTTCGCGTCAGCCACTCGTGGGCGATCCCCTTGTAACGAAAATAGGCCCGGACCTTCACGGAGTACGGCGAGAGTTCCGAACCGAAGATGCGATAGGTTGCCACGAGCGGTCTCCAAACTGCGAAGTGCCGACCTTGCCAGCGACCGTCGGTCGATGGCAAGGCGCGTGGGCACGCTGGGCGGATGCCACGTCACGAAGGAACGTCGTCACGGACGACGGGTACTCCGATTGATCCATGGGGTGCTAAGTGGTGGCGCAGGAGAAACTGCCCGGTTTCGATCCCTGATGCGGGCATGCCGAGCATGGAGTCCGCTGGCTGCCTTCAGCTGCCGGGTGTCCCGTGCGTCTCGAAGAATCGCAGCACCTTTTTGCGAGAAAGCGCTCCAAGGGGTGTTGTGGGAGACTGTGTCGACCTGCCGGCGATGCGCCCGGCGGGAAGACGGAGGATGGCGAGAAGGAGACCGCGATGACGACCTTGCTTTTTCACCATGAGAGCTCGGCCAGGCATGACACCGGTCCCGGCCATCCCGAGCGCCCGGCACGGTATCGCGCGGTGATGGAGGCATTGTCCGTCGACGCGTTTGCAGACCTCGTTCGGCGTGAGGCCCCTGAGGCCGAACGTGAGCAGGTCGCGCGTGCCCATAGCGCACGCTACGTCGAGGCATTGCTGGACGCGGTGCCCGAGACGGGCCTCGTCCGGGTGGATGCCGATACCGTGATGTCCCCCGATTCGGGCGAGGCGGCGCTCCGCGCGGCAGGTGCGATGGTGGCTGCAGTGACGGCGGTGATGGGGAGCGAGGCAACCAACGCCTTTTGCGCAGTCCGGCCGCCTGGGCACCACGCCGAACCCGAGCGCAGCATGGGGTTCTGCCTGTTCAACAATGTCGCGGTGGGCGCGCTGCACGCGCGCGAGGTGCTCGGGGCGGAGCGGGTGGCCGTGGTCGACTTTGACGTCCACCACGGCAACGGGACCCAGGCGAGATTCGAGTCCGACCCGTCGCTGTTCTTCGCCTCGACCCATGAGTTTCCCCTGTATCCCGGGACGGGACGCGCGGACGAGCGGGGCGTCGGCAACATCGTCAATGTCCCGCTGGAGCCGGGGTCGGGTTCGACGGAGTTCCGTGCGGGAATGGAAGGGGCAGTGCTGCCGCAGCTGCGGGCGTATGAGCCCGACATCATCCTGGTGTCTGCGGGCTTCGATGCCCATGTGCGCGACCCACTCGCAACGCTCCGGCTGGAGGATGACGACTTCGCGTGGGTGACGGAGCGGCTCTGCGAGGTTGCCGACGAGGTGTGCGGCGGCCGTCTGGCCGCAACGCTTGAAGGCGGCTATGACCTCGGGGCGCTCGCGTCGAGCGTCGCGGAGCACGTTCGCGTGTTGATGTCGGCCTGATACCGAGGTGGTGCGGGCCTGACCTTGTGGTGCGATCGACGTCGGGTGGGGGATGGGCGAAGTTGGCGGACGCGCTGCTAGGTAGGTCAACGCGGGCCGGTATGGCGGCCCGTCGCCCCGCTCGCCGTACGGTTCGCGCTCCACGCGGTCGTGAGTGATCTCCTGGTCGCGGTCGACGGACCGGCCGGACTGCCGCCCGGATTTACGTGACCACCTACGGCTGGCGGTCTTGCAAGGTGGGCGCGGTCGTTTGAGCTGGGCCACGCCGCGGCCATGGCGAGACCTATGATTGACTGGCACAGCGGGCAGGGCAGGGCGAGATATGGGTGCGCGGCCACTGATCATCGACTGTGATCCCGGCCAGGACGATGCCATCGCCCTGTTGATGGCGATCGCGTCGGCCGAGGAATTCGACCTGCAGGGCATTACGGCGGTTGCCGGCAACGTGCCCCTGGTGAAGACCGAGGTCAACGCGCGGCAGATAAGGGATCTGGCCGGACGGCCCGAGCTGCCGGTGTATGCCGGCTGCCCGCGGCCCATGGTGCGCATGCCCGTGACCGCCGAAGCCGTGCACGGCCCGAGCGGGATCGATGGTGCCGATCTGCCCGAACCGAGCCGCCCGGCGGAAGAGACGCACGCCGTGGACTTCCTGGTGCAGACTCTTGCCGAGGCGCCCCGTCCTGTGACCTTGGCCACGCTCGGGCCGCTCACCAATGTCGCGCTCGCGATCATCAAGAACCCGTCGATCCTCGACAACGTGGCCGAGATCGTGGCCATGGGCGGCTCGATTGGGCTGGGCAATGTCACTGCGGCGGCCGAGTTCAATATCTATGCAGATCCGCACGCGGCCCATGTCGTCTTCGAGGCTGGCGTGCCGCTCACGATGGTGGGGCTGGATGTCACCCGTCAGGCGATAGCGACACCGGCGCGCATCGAGGCGATCCGCTCACTAGGGACCGCGCCCGCTGCCGCTGTGTGCGGCATGCTCGAGTACTACGGTGCGCGAACCACGGCTGCCTACCGCCACGGCCCGCCGCTCCATGATCCGTGCGTGATCGCGTATCTCCTGAAGCCTAAGCTGTTCGAAGGGCGGGACATGCACGTTGCGATCGAGCTTATTGGCGAGCACGCCCAGGGGCGGACGGTGTGCGACGTGCACGGGCGGAGCGGTGCTCCCAACGCTCGGGTCATCGAGCACGTGGATGCCGACGGTTTCTTCGGCCTACTGACCAAACGCCTGGCGCGACTTCCGGTGTCGACGTCCTAACCCTGCAGGCCCCCGGACGGTCAACCGAGCGGAATGGAGTCGCATGGAATTGGGTGCGCGACGCCGCGGGTTGTCGCCAGCATTGGGTAGATTGCGCCTACCGCTCTCAGTCGAGTCGTTCGGCTGGGTGCACCCTTCGGCTGGCGTTACTCCGGTCAACCCGCACTTGGGCCTGTCGCCGACAGGGAGCAGGGGTCGCCGAACTATGTCAAGCGATCGCCATTCACGCTGATCGCATTAGGGTGGTTCGGAACTCCGCTGGGCTGAAAGGTTTCGGCGGAAATCAGTATCCGCAACGAGTCCAATGCAGAGGACGTGGAACTAACATCCAGCTTCTTTGCGGCAGGGGGCTTCACGGTGAACGACAATCTTCAGGCAGATCTCGGATTGGAAGGAAAGGTCGCCATCGTCGCGGGTGGCGGCGCGGCGGGCGACGGCATCGGCAATGGTCGCGCGGCAGCCATTCTCCTTGCGCGTGCGGGCGCCAAGGTGTTCGTTGTCGACCGGTCGCTCGAACTCGCCGAGGGCACGGTTCGGATGATCGAGTCGGAGGGCGGCGTCGCGGTTGCCTACGAGGCCGACCTTACCGACGAGGACCAGTGTGCGGCGATGGTGGAAGCCGCTGTCGCTCAATTCGGACGGCTTGACGTTCTCGACAACAACATCGGTATCGCGAGCCTGAGCGCAGTGACCGAGGAGACGCAGAGCCAGTGGGAACGGGTGATGCGGGTCAATGTCGAGGCGATGTTCCTCAACGCCAAGCATGCTATCCCGGCGATGATCGAGAGCGGCGACGGCGGCGCGATCGTGAACATCTCCTCGATCGCTGCGTTGCGACCGCGTGGCATGTCCGCCTACTCCACGTCAAAGGCTGCGGTCATTGGCTTGACCCGCGCGATGGCGATCGACCACGCCGGTGACGGGATTCGCGTCAACTGCATCGCTCCAGGAGTGGTCTACACGCCGATGGTTTACGCGGATGGCATGTCGGAGGAGGCGCGCGAGCAGCGTCGGAAGTATTCGCTCCTCGGCATCGAGGGTACCGGCTGGGATATTGGCCGCGCAGTTGTCTTTCTCGCGTCGGGATGGGCGCGCTACATCACCGGCCAGACGCTCGTGGTTGACGGGGGCGGCACGCTCGGCGGGCCGCCGCGTTATAGCGGCACCGAGGCGGCTCAGGTGAGCGGCTATCACCAGTAGTAGTTGGCGGCAAACGCTTTCCGGGCCCTTTACGCAGATGGGATCACCACAATTCTGCCTGCCCTTGAACGATTGAACGCAAACTTGATTGTATCGGCGAAATGTCAGAATACTATTGAGGTGTATCCAGACAGCATGTCGCCACTGGCTATGCTTTAGGCCAATATGCAGCCACTTGGAGAGATAACTTGAGCGGAGCACGTACCATCAACATCTTTCGAGGCGATGGTATGCGCGAATACGAGCAACATATGTGCGACTTTCGCCGGGGAGAGGTAGCACTGAGACTTCCTAGGGAAATTACTCACGGAGGTGCCCTTGGTCGGTCGGTATCCTTTGCCCAACTAATTGCTACATGGGCTGCTCATTCGTCGGAAAGATATGCGCGTACAACCCTCTTGCCTGACGATCATGACAGTCATGAACGATTTGTTTCGCGTTTGCATGGATTGGCGGCCGCATACTACGCAAATCGTCTTCTTGCAGCTGACGGAGCGACGATCCTTAGGCGAACACTGCTTCAAGCGGCTATTCCGCGAATTCACGCTATGAATAAGCGCCAATTTGCACAGACGGCCAAGGGCCCGACGGCCGAACTTGTATTTGTCATTGGTGCCCGCAATGAATTTCACTCTGCAGCATATCGGGAAAAGCCAACACTGGCACAACTGATGGACTCCGAACAACATGGTAACTTAATTGTTTCTGCAAACGAAATGAACGCCCTGATTAGCAATATTCTGGTCAAACTGAAGGTACCATCGTTAGATCTTGATCGGCTGTCGCCGTTGCTAGGGCGTGAAACGGTTTCGCTAGGGGATTTACTTCACGAAACATTTCGGAATACAGCCGAACACGCGTACTTGGACCTTGACGACCGAATTCCGAAGGAGGGTCTTCGTTGCATTCTCATCGCGATTCGCAATATGCAGCCAGGGCAAATACAAGCCAACGCCATTGTTTCCGCCGAACATCAGCACCTCAGTCGCTACGTGAGGCGCCTCAGCAGACGCGCGTCCGTCGCTCGTCGAAGTTTGGTTTGCTTGTTCGAACTCTCGGTTTTCGATACAGGGCCGGGTTTCGCCGGCACCATGGAGTTGCAGTCGGATGCCAGCGATATAGATCGCGTAGCGCATTGTTTCCGAGATTACGTTTCCAAGAAGCCTGGCCCCAATTCTGGCTTGGGACTAGGACGAGTACTTAAATCTGTTCATTCGCTCGATGGTTATTTGCGCGTGCGAACTTCTACCGCTGAAGTGTTCTTCTCCGCGGCCACTCCAATGCCGTCAGATACAGGACCCGTGCCGAGCGTTGTCGGCGGACTACCCAAGGTGGTTGGAACAGCAATCACCATTGGCATTCCGCTCGAACTGTAGTGCTGCCGAAAATGTACTCCTTCCTCCTGGTCATGCCAATCGATGAGGTCACGACGACCCTCGAGGTCGTTTATCCGAGTCATGAAGCAAGCAACGAGCATCTGGAGCACGGGCTAAAGCAGCTAGCTGAAAGCTACAACCGCAGGAGCCCGCCCAGCCGTCTAATTGTCATATGTCCGTCCGGTATTGAGCAGCGGATACGGGATATTTATGTGGCCAACGCGCAGGTGTTCAATCCTCGCTTGATATCCACCTCCCATGTTACTGTGGCCCCATTTGACCAGTGTGGCCAGTTCATTTCGGATGGCCTCGTCCATTTGAAGGCGACGGACACTCATTGGCACATTGACGACAATTTCCTTGTGCGATTGGCCAATAGCGGTATCGAACAAATCTTTGACAATAACAAGACCATTCTTCATGCGCCACACGGCTACGTCTTCCGTAAGCCGTCGGGTCGCGAGGAAGACATTTTCGTTCGTGCTGGCAACATGCTGCGAACGCCCGACTGCCTAGCAGTATTCAACCATTTGTTGCTCCGCAGATTGCCACGCGGCTGCAGTCAGTTGTTCATCGACAGCTTCACGATATTGTCTTTTGCCATCGGCCTACAATCGATAGTTAGTTACTTCCGTCACATACACCCGTGCCTTCCAGCTCTTGCTATCCATAATACCCACTCGTATGAAATCAGTTCTGAATTTAGGATTCCTAATCAAGCGAACTACCTTGTCCTTATTTCTGCATCCACATCAGGGAAATATGCCCGAAAGCTCGTGGAAGAGAACCAGGCGGAGCTAGACCGGATCATCCATCTAGTTGGGGTGGGATCCGCTAATAGCGATTTCCGGAAGTCATGCATCTATTTTAGGGAGCGGGAGAGACCACGATATACAACCGGAACTGGGAACCGCCAGAGTGGCATCATTGAGATCGACACGGAGGAGTTCCTCATCGCGCAAGGTCCGCCACGTCCGGTCCGAATTAGTCACAGACATGTTAATCGGAAAGTTGCAGATGAATTTCAACAGCATTATTACAAAAAAGCATTGCTGTTCCACGAACCCGGCCCCCACTTGAGCTATGCACCATTTACTATTTCTGGGGAAAATGCCAAGAGCCCTTCGTCACCAATCGGGGAGTGGGTGCGTCGCCAGCTAGTCCATCAACTTCCGGCCTCGGCCCGTACCATTTTGCACATGAATGACAATAGTTCTCAATTGGTCGCAAAGTGGATCAACAAGGCCATCGGCGGACGTCGCAAGGTCATAAGCTTGAATGAACTCCGGGCAGATGGTTTAGATCCCGGTGGTCATGACGGTTCATTTGTCGTCATAGCCCATCAAGACCCCAGGTTCGATGCTCTGGGCGAAGCAGCAATCGCGCTCAGGCAGGCGGGACAGGCACACCGTCATTACGTCCTTTGCTACGCGTTCCCATCTTCAAGAGCGAACTACGATCGTCTCAAAGCTGATTTACGCCTGCAGACCCGAGGGGGCCAATACGGCTGGTCGGAATTCTTGGTGCTTCCTGTCGGCTCTCCGAATCTGCACGAAGCGCTCGCTGCCCATCGCAATCTCTACACTGACGAGGCAGTTGAGCCGCATCGAGCTGCGCTCGGCGACAATCTCACTGAAGCACTGACAACGCTCCGAGCGGCGCGTAGGATAGGCTGCGATGAACTCTTTCTACCGCGTGTTAATGGTGATCCCCTGAAGCTCCGCCATGGCTCTGTCTTTTTCGACGGACTAAACCCTTCTTGCCTCACGCAGATCACCGTTTATGCCATGGTGTCAGCCGCGCTACAGAAAGCCAGGGAGCCTGCACTTTCTCCTAGGCAAACTTCTCTGCCGTCCGAACTAAGATTCGACGACAACCCTTTCGTCCGTTCAATTCTTGATCCAAGCATGTTTGCTCGCTTTAGCGACGGCATACTCCGATCATCGCTGCTCCGAGCGGCACGGCAGTCCGAACTAGATTACTCCGCCAGCGATAGTCTCAGCCGCCAGTTCATGACTATCTGCGAATCGGTCTTGGACAATCATGAAAACCCCGCTGGCGATGCTGCACTCGAATTTGTCTATGCACTTGCTACCAACAAGGTATTGCTTCGTAGAGCAGACCACCTAATCCTATGCGAGAAAATCGCTTCTGTCGAAGTACTTGATGCATTGTATAGCATAGTTCAAGATCCGGAAAAGCGTATTCTTTAGCGGCAGAACTACTATTCGACTGCTACTGTCATTGCCACGGTTGCTGTCATCTTTGCACTGATGGCTGGAAAGGTACACGCCGACCAGCCGGACACGCTGGAGGCGGATGTCGCTATTGCCAGTGGGGTATTTGAGCGCAAGCCAGCCATTCGGGACATTTTCCGCTGGGCGGATGAGCGAGCGCGTGCAGCCGTGGGTAATTCAGACGCTGTACGTGCCCAAGTGAACAAGCACAGCAGGGAACTGGAGACTTGCCATGTCAATGCCAAAGCCAAGGTTGAAAAACGACCCAACTACTCATCGACTACCAATACAGTCTTGTCACGGTAAGAAAAAGGTCGGGCCGCTTCCCTATTTAGACGAAGCGGAAATAATCGGGGAATTGCGGACCAAGTTCATTCGGGAACGGGTTGAACAAGAACGAGACGCATTGACAGAAGAGGTGTTGCGGCACATTCAGCGTATATTGAACGGTAGGGATGAAGGCCCGGTGATATGACAACCATGGAGAATGACGTGAGTCAATTCCACATCGATCTCTCAATCACATGCCTGAAATGCAATCGTGTGACCGTCATCGACGTGTCAGAGCCGGTCGGAGACGCTTCCACTGTCACGTGCAAGACATGTGGGACATGTTTCGGTCGCTTTCCTGCCTTCAGGAAGATGGTTATTGACGGAGTCAGCGAAATGCTTGGCGGCATTGGCTAGATTGTCCGTGTCATCGAATATACTCAATTTCTGGATGTTCACCATAGTCCCTATTATTTCAAGTTGACATCGGCCCCTGTCAAGTGAACCCAGCGGCGTAAGCAAGTAACAATTTCGTGAATTCGCTGCCGGTGGCGTGGTCATTATCGCATATAAGCCTCCGCCCCCGCGGCCGCATGGGCTTCGTCGCGACATTAGCCACAGATTTGCCTCCGTCGTGCCGGCGATTTTGCATCGCCGAAATCGGAATCCGTATACACTTTGATAACAGCCGGTTAGCGAATGCGTTACTTAAGAGAGTCCCAATTCTTTACCGCCGCAATGGTGCAATTGGTTGAGGCCTTGGAAGTACGAGAGGGCACCAACCGTTCAGTCAGTGAGCAGTTTGGGGTGAACTCGAACTCGGTGAACAGGCCTGATAGACCGGACAAAAGTCCAAGTATCGCCGTAAGTCAGCTGAACCGTATTCGTGGTGCCAACAAGTGTGTCCAGCTTACACTGCAACAGCCGTTATCCGCACAGCCTCTAACGCCTCCATTAACTCGTCTAGTTCTGCGGAGTTGAACAAACCGTCCGGCCCATGAGGTGCAATATCAGTGAATGGAGATTCATAAAGTCGGTCAGGGGCAACCGCACCATGTTCTGTCAGGTGGTCAACCACGAGGTTCACGAACTCGATTTGATTGGCTGAAGGTGACTTTCCTGCAAGGAAAGTCTGCATGGCTTCTTTGGCGGCGTGGCGATCCATTCCCACTAGGGACCGCACGAGCAGTCCAAGTCCCTGGGATCTATTGGCTGCGCGCTGAATCGTGTCAGCCGTGCCGAGGCCGCTCGCAATGAACATCCGCTCCAACTCGCCGATGTCAGTCGTAGTGAGCGGTCTGTTCTTCCTCAGTTTTGCGATGGCGACGTGGTCGACATGTTCGCGCAGAAATGCACGAGCCTTAGCCGCGAACTTCGCTTGATCCGTTCCTGAGGCGAAGCTAGGCAGGTCAACGTGGATTTCGTCTCCCATGAGGTCCTCAAAATCCGTGTAGATCGGTTTGCGTTGATGTTTGTCGATGAACTGAACAAGGTTCCGAATTCGACGACGCATGACTTCCAGGATTGGGACACTAACGTTCTGCCACCACTCGTCCGTCTGAACGTCCAGGATGAGTGAGATTTGCTCTTGCACCACCGGGACGGCGGATTTTTCCTCGAGTAGTCCGGCAATCTGCTTCATCCGATCACTGAGCCGAGCAAAGCTGGGCTCGTGCCGTAGCAGGCTGAGCTGCAGGCTTAGGACGAGCAGGTCGAACCGCTTGGCTTCTTCTTTCTCTGGGTCCAACTCTGAAGGCAGGCCGGCCACTTTGTGTGAGAGTTCTGTCAGGGCCTCTCTCGGCAATGACATCCATGATTCAGGTTTGGCGTATTTCTCGATGAACCGGCGCCGTGGGCGTACCACGAAGTTGTCTACATTCATCGCAGCGACTTCGCGCTGCAAGAGATCGGCGAGAGACCACCGAACCGCGTCGTTCGTTTCTGGATCGGAGTGGGTGGGCTCAGACTCGTCGAGCCTACCCGGTTTGGTTTCCCCGCCCTGATGGTCCAGCGTGGCAATCAACTCGAGCCGGGCGTTGAACAGGCGCTTACCAAGCGATTCGTTGCCGGATCCCTCCGTGGCCGGAATATTCTGGCTGAAATATTCGAGGTTCTGGCAGTAGTCGAAGATATAGAACATGTCCTTGTCTTTGCCGGGGCCGAACAAACCGGGACAAAGCCGCGTACCACGCCCCACCATCTGCCAGAACTTGGTCTTCGAGCGCACCAGCTTGAAGAAAACCAAGTTCACAACCTCGGGGATGTCGATGCCGGTGTCGAGCATGTCCACTGAGATCGCGAGGTGTGGGTTCTGCTCCTTGTTCGAGAAGCTGTCGATCAGGCTCTGCGTGTATTCCGTCTTGAAGGTGATGACGCGGGCGAACTCGCCCTTGTAGGTTGGATAGTTGGCGTTGAAACGCTCGGCGATGAACTCCGCATGGGCTTGGTTTTTGGCGAAGAGGATTGTCTTGCCAAGACGATCGCCGCCGGCGACGGCGAGCCCACGGGTCATGAGGTGCGCCAGCACCTTGTCCACGGTGTTCTTGTTAAACAGCCACTTGTTGACCGCCTCGGCTTCGACTCGGTCAGGCACCGCGCCGTCGTCGTCCCATTCCAGCGCGTCCCACTGGTCCTTTTCCTCTTCCGATAGCTCGTGGTAGGTGATGCCCTCGCGCTGAAACCTGAGCGGTACCGAGACGGCCTTGGGCGGCACGAGGAAGCCGTCGCGCACCGCCTCCTCTAGGGAGTAGGCGTCGGTCGGCACTCCGTTCTCTAGGTCGAACAGGCTGTAGGTGTTTCGGTCCACCTCGTCCTTGGGCGTCGCCGTAAGCCCGACCAGTAGGGAGTCAAAATGGTCGAAGATGGCGCGATACTTCTGGAACACGGAGCGATGCGCCTCGTCGATGACCACCAAGTCGAAGTGGCCCACCCCGAAGCGACGCTGGCCGTCGCGAGCCTCATCTATCAGCCCCATCATGGTCGGATAGGTCGAAATGTAGACGCGTCCCTCGGCGTTCCTCTCGGTGACCAGGTTGACGGGCGAGGCGTCGGGCAAGTGACGTTTGAAGGCATTGACCGCCTGATTCACCAGCGCCACCCGGTCGGCGAGAAAGAGCACCCGCTTGGCCCAGTTGCTTCGCATCAGCAGGTCGGAAAGTGCGATCACCGTACGCGTCTTGCCAGAGCCCGTCGCCATCACGAGCAGTGCCTTGCGGTCGTAGTCGCGCTCGAACGCCTCAGCGATACGCCGAATGGCGCGGGTCTGGTAGTGGCGCTCGACGATCTCCGAACTGATTGGAGCCACCGCCAGCGTGCGGCGTGTCTTCCGGCGCTGGGTAAGCAACTCCAACTCTGCCTTCTTGTAGAAACCCTGAACTCGGCGCGGCGGGTAGCGGGTGTCGTCCCACATCCAGTGGTCGTAACCGTTCGAGTAAAAGATAACCGGCCGTTGCCCAAACTCGTGCTCCAGGCAATCGGCGTAGAGTTTGGCCTGTTGCTGCCCGACGCGGGCGTCGCGCCGCGTTCGCTTGGCCTCAACTAGACCGAGCGGCTTGCCATCGTCGCCCCAGAGCACATAGTCCACGTAGCCCTTGCCCTCGGCATTGGGCATCCCGCTGACCCCGAACTCCCGGTCGTGGTCTTGATCCAATGGCCAGCCGGCTTCCTTCAGCAGCAGGTCTATGAAATAGTCGCGGGTTTCGGCCTCGGAGTAGTCGTGCGTGTCCGGTTGCGTTGCAGCCTCTTTCTTAGCCTTGGCTACCTCCTCTCTCAAGCGCTGGAGTTCTTCATCGAGCACGCCCTTGTCCGCAAGCAGAGTTGTGAGTTTCTCGTCGTGCTCCCGGAGGCCTTCCGCAAGCGTGCGTAGTTGCCCTGCCGTCTGCTGTTTGGTGGTCGCGGGCCGGGGCAGTGCCGCAGGATCGAAGGCAAGTCCAGGCTCTGGGCGCCCGGCGCGGGCGTACGTTCGTGCAAACCAATAGGTTACGTGGAAGAGTTCGCGCAGCGCCGTCAGCGCATCCGCTTCCGGAATAGCGCGGTGGCCGTGCACCGCGCGGTTGCCGAGCGTGTTGAGAACCCGGGCCTTGCTGAATACCGCCTCGCCTGCGGCCTTCTTGAAGCTCGGCTCGTGAATCAGCGCCGAGAGTTTGTCCTGATAGGGCAATCGGAGGGTCGCGTCGTGCTTGTATGCCCAGTTCACCGCCAGTTCCAGCGTGCGCCGGGCGTAGAAGCAGGCCGTGCGGGTATCCCCATGCACTGACGCCTCAGATCTCGCAGCGGAGTCGAACACTGCTGGCCATTCGCGCTGGAGGAAGGTGAACTGGCTCACATCCTCCCTCCTAAGACGCGATCCATCAATTTCCCGACGAACCCGCGCTCCTGCCGGTTTCCCCCGGAGATTCCGCCATCGTATATCGGCAAGGCCGGAACCGCAGGAGCGCCTGTTCTGTTCATCGTACTACCGGCGTAGATCGCGTCCGCACTCAACCGGCGTTCGAGATAGGGCGTGAAGCCCGTGAGCAGAATCGACATAGCCACCATGTCACGCATCTCGATCGCACGTAGTGCTCCCTTCGCGCGGCTGCCGTGTCGGATACCAGGATAGTCAGAGGCGAAGCCGTAGAGCTTCTTGAGGGCCTCTTTAATTGTCGCGTGCGGCCACGAGTTGAGTTGTTCACACATGTCGCCCAGCGTGTTCTTTGTTACACCCGGATCGAGTGCACCAATCGCTTCCAACAACATGAACTGCTTGCCGATGCACGTCTTGATCCGACCGTCCGTGCACCCGAAGCGAAGGTCTCTTAACGCGTCCTCATATTCCCTCATCAACTGGTCGAGGTGTAGGTCTTGACCGGCGAGCGCGCGGAGATCACTAACCAAGCTCGCGAATAGGCCGGGCAGGGTCGGACAAAGTACGCAGGGTCGGCGTAGGTCGTAGCGGAGATTAAACTTGCCGATGAAATCGGCGAGCAGGTTGAAATAGCGATTGGTCAACTGGTCGCCACCCAACTCTTCGAGCGCGTCGTGCGCCGCCTCGAAGAATTCGGCGAGCGCGGGCTCATCGCCAAGATCGTTCGCCGTGATCGCCTCGAATGCTTCGCGGCTTTGTATAGGACTGTCGATTATGTCGGCGAGATCCTCGACCGAGGGACGCGGAGACAAAGCGGGCACAAGGGCGCGGTACAGCTCGCAGAAGATGTCTTCTGGAAGACCTTCGTTATCCTCGTCCAGGGGCTGATCGATGAGCGGCAGCCAGATTTCGCGCCACGTCTCCGCCCATACGCCAATGAGATCGCCCCGCACCGCTAAAGATTTCCTCTGAAAGCATGCTGCTGAAGAGAGGCAAGAAGATCTTCGAGACCATCAAGCGCTCTCCGAAATGGGACGGTCAACCTCTCAATCTCCGAAACGCGATCTGCGTACTCTCGCTGCTTTGCTTCAGGAGGGACGGGTACGACAACACTGCGCACCAGCCCGATATTTAGGTTCTTAACTGTAGCTCCGGGTGCCCGCCGCGAAAATTCCGTGTAGAGCGCCCGTGAGCCAAGAAGACTGTAGTAGTAGTCGGGAATTACATTCGACTTGCGAGGAGAAAGCACTAGCCATCCATCATGAATACAGCCCGAAGTCCGCATGATGTACGGCCTGCCAAAGCTCATCGAGTTGGTGAGAAGGAAGTCGCCGGGATTGACTCTGCGCGACCGCTTTGCCCCCTCCGGTTTGATCTTTCTCTTGGTCGCTGTGATGTACTTTGCGTTCTCTGGGGCATCGCCGATCATGATCCAGTTCACCCCGTCTCGACTCTCAGTAATGTAATCGTCGATCGGGCGGGGCGATCCACCGCGGGAGATTTCAAACAAGTCCTCAAGTGCGCTTGTCGGCCATCGCTTCGGATTCGTGGCGGGGTCACCGAACATGTTGAGAAAGAATGATTTGGTAAGGGTATCGAGTCGGTTAAGGGCAGCTCTGCGGTTGGCCCGCATCGCGTTCGCTTTGTCCAGGATCTCCGCAATCCGCCGCTGCTCAGGGAGGGGAGGGAGGGGGATCTGGATCTTGAACACCTCGGCAGGTCTGGCTCTGAGTAGCGACCCCCCAACGCCCGAAACTGTTCGCATAAAAGCGGAGTGAAAAGCATCTCCGACCAACACCCAGCGCAAAAAACTTGGCCAAATGCGCTTGTCTCTGAAAATGATCCATTCGCCCGATGCGATCTGACGATGCCTGCTAACTGGCCCAACAACGCATGCTCGACGGATGTGCGGAACAATGCGCGAGATCATCACGTCGTCTGGCTGGACTGCTTTCTTTGAAGAACCAATTTTGGAGCCAGCAACTACTTCAGGAGCGCCGGCATCGAAAGCGGGGATGCTATAAAGCTCGAACACTTCGTCCTGGTGCTTCTTGGGATCTACAGTAACGCCTTTGCGAAGTGCAATGTCTCCCATTGAAATCATGTTCCATTTCATCTCAGCATCGCCTTCAACTCCTTCATCCCCAATTGAATGTCCTCCTCGAGTTTGGCCAGCTCCGCGAGGATTTCTTGCGGTGGGCGGTGCTCAACCTCCTTGTGTTCCACTTCTTTGTACCGGTTGAGCGAGAGGTCGTAGCCTTGCGAAGCAATTTCGGCTTTAGGCACGCAAAAGCTCTGCGCGGTCCGCGGGCGCTTACGCTCACCTCCCGCGCGGTCTGCCCAGCGTGCAATCACGTCAGGCAGGTTGTTCTTCGCATGATCGGCCGCGCAGAGCGCTGTGTGCGGCACAGCCCCGAGCTTGTCCTCAGGCAAGAGCGGCGTACGCTTGTCATCGAGACTCCAGCCGTCCGCTGTAACATCATAGAACCAGACGTAGTCGGTGCCGCCAGAGTTCGTTTTGGTGAAAAATAGGATTGAGGTGGAGACCCCTGCGTAGGGTTTGAACGCGCCGCCCGGTAGCGACACTATGGCGTCAAGTTTCTGGTCTTCGATCAAGATACTCCGCAACTGCTTGTGTGCCTTACTTGAGCCGAAAAGGACACCATCAGGCACGATCACTGCGGCCCGGCCACCGTGCTTCAACAGCCGAAGAAAGAGCGCGAGGAAGAGCAGCTCGGTCTTCTTGGTCTTAACGATTTGCAGGAGGTCCTTGGCGGTGTTCTCATAGTCGAGGCTGCCGGCGAAGGGCGGATTGGCCAGCACTAGCGTGAACCTTTCTTCCTCGCCGGCGTGGTCCTCCGCCAGCGAGTCCCGGTAGCGGATGTCGGGGCTCTCTACGCCGTGCAGCAGCATGTTCATGCTGCCGATACGCAGCATGGTATTGTCGAAGTCAAAACCGTGGAATAGGTCGTGGTGGAAGTGCTCACGTAGCTTCGCGTCGTGCAGCAGATTCGGATAGCGGTCGCGCAGGTACTCGCCGGTCGCGACCAGGAAGCCCGCCGTGCCGCAGGCCGGGTCGCAAACGACATCAGCGGGCAGGGGTGCGGCAAGTTCCACCATCATCCGGATGATGTGACGCGGTGTGCGGAACTGCCCATTCTGTCCGGCGGTGGCAATCGTGCCGAGCATGTACTCGTAGACGTCGCCCTTGGTATCGCGCTCCTCCATCGGCACCTTGTCGAGCAGGTCTACAACCTTGGCCAGCAGTGCTGGGGCCGGAATGGTGAACCGCGCGTCCTTCATGTGGTGCGCGTATGTCGAGTCGGCGCCGCCGAGCTGGCGAGTCAGGTCGTCGCGAAGAAACGGGAAGACGTGTTCTCCAACAACCATAAACATCTCGGCAGGGGCGAGGTGCTTGAAGCGCGACCAGCGGAAGTCCTCGTAGGATCGACCATTCGCGTCCTTGCCTTTCGGAAAGACCCGCCGCTCCATCGGTTGTTTGAGCCGATTGGCCCTGTTTTCTTCCAGAGTGTGCAGGTCGTCGAGCCGGCGAAGGAACAGCAGGTACGTGATCTGTTCCATCACCTCTAACGGGTTCGAGATGCCGCCCGACCAGAACGAGTCCCAGATGCGGTCAATTTGGTTCTTGATGTTGCCTGTGATCATTTCGAGGACTTTGCGGGTTTGGGTTCGTGGCGCGACTGCCGAATACTCTGCGGCAGTATTCAGGTCGATGGTGCTTCGCTGACGGTGAGCCACCACGTGGAGAAAAGCTTCCATATGGCCGCCCAACAGGCATTTCTCGGCTTCTTGTCATCATCCCAATGCTCCGGTGCCATTGCTCTACTCGATCTGCCCTGAACTAGAGTCGAGGTCCATTGCAGCGCACATGCCTATTCTTGCGGCCGCCAGAGAATCAGACCGACATGCCGAGTACCGGTGATTCGTTGCGGAGAGGTCCCGCGCCCGTTCAGGAGGGTATGCATAACGCGGACAAAAGCACGCAGTGAGTCTACCGTGCCTGGCCACAATGGGTATTTGCCGCTACCAAAGCTGCCCCACTCTAGGAATCGGCGCCCAGCGCCTCGCCGACAGACCACGGTGGCGTACGAAGGGCGGTTGGCTGTCAAGCTGTACGCCGCTGGCGAGTTTGTGCCCACGTTCGAGACTTTCGATGCGGTCCCGGAGGGGAAGGCGCACATGTTCCACGCGGTGCCGAGCTACTGAACCAACAAGCACCCATCCATCCAGTTCTTCGGTGCCGCGCAGGGTGGCCTGGTCCTGCAGGAGCACAACGTTTGGCCGTACTACGGTGGTGGCCAGAAGCTCCGGGATGAGCTCTACGGCTAATTCGATCTCAAGGCATTCGTGGCCGGGAACACCGGGACCCAGATGGGAGGCTGGTTCCAGAAGGAGATCAACTCCCTCTCGGACTTCCAGGACCTCAAGATGCGGATCCCCGGCCTCGGGACGGAAGTTATCAACCGGCTTGGCGGCACGGCGGCCAACCTGCCCGGCGGCGAGATCATGCCCGCCCTCCAGTCCCCGGTGATCGATGCCACGGAATGGGTCGGCCCCTGGAACGACTTGGCGTTCAGCTTCTACAGGATCACGAAGAACTACTACGGCCCGGTCTTCCATGAGCCCAGCGCCACCCTCGAGCTCTCGGTGAACAAGGGAGGCCTGGGACGGGCTCGAGACCGACCTGCAGACGGCCGTGGAGAATGCCGCCGCGGCCACCAACGTCCGCATGCTTGCGGAATTCCTGCCGCCAACGTCGAATCCCAGCGTGTGCTGGTCGAGGAGTATGGCGTCCAGATACGCCCGTTTCCGGCGGAGGTCTTCAGGGAGATGCTGCGCCACAGCGATGATGTCGTGCGAGCCACGGCGCAGGAAGACGACCCGGCGCGCCGCAACTTCGAGAGTTGGCAGCGTTTCCGGGCCTACGTGTACCCGCAACCCGTACGCGGAACAGGGCTACCTGCAACTCCGGGGCTGAACGGGAACCGGTGCAACGGCGGCGCATCCGCCGGGTCCGGGAGCCGTTCCGGGTTCCCGGGCGGCGCGCCGGTCGATGGCAGACCCTGATCGGTCGCCGCGACCGCGATCAATCTATTGGGTCGGACGATGTCGACCGTGCGAGGACGTCCTGTATCGGGAACGATGCTTACCGCGGCTCCCTGCAGCCCAGGGATCGACGATCTCGCCCCCGGTGTCCGCGCCATGTGTCAAGATGTTCTTGGCATGATGACATCCTCGTGACAGGACTGGCGCATGACCATATTGCATGTTTCCGAATTGAAGGCGCAGCTCTCCGAGGTGCTTGCGGCAGTCCGCGCTGGTGAGCGGATTGGCATCCTGTACGGAAAATCCAGGGAATCTGTCGCGATGATCGTGCCGTATGAGCCCCCGGACCTGCCGGAGCGTGAGGTCGGGTTCCTCGACGGCAAGGTCAGGATTGAATTGGGAGTTATGTAGCTGACTGCGCAAGGACGTACGGCTATATTGAGGGTCACCGGCTGAATCGGTATCAGAAGGCTTTTCATGAAGAAGTTCAAGTATCGAGATCATATTTTTGAGGTTTCCGAACCAAAAGATTGCCGCATTACGGTTGCGGGTTACGGCAAGTCTGCGGAAATTCGTATCGAAGATAAGAGCGGAAAAGTTGTATACACTCCTAATTTCGATGGTAGAGATGGATTTTCTTCAAGATCGCTTGAAGCAACTGTGGGCATGGCGGCATATCTGATCGTAGAGTCTCTAGATAAGACTTCTAAAGACGATCTTCGTCGGGAAATGGAGGCGTTTTACAAGGATTTGCCCGTTGGTTGATTTCGGTTAGCGTTGAACATGAATCCGTTTCCTGTTCTGGCGATGGTTGAGCAATTTGGGTTGATTGACGGCATTTTCGCTTTTGGGATTATAGCCCTTGGCATTTGGGTGCATCGTCTGAAAATGTCACAGGTGCGTCATGATGAACGGATCAAAGCGTTGCAGGATCAGATGACAGAAGTCAAGGCGATGCCGGCAGTGCGTCAAGGCAAATCTGACCCCTGATATCTAGCTGAATTTTGGCGGAGGGGAAGGGATTCGAACCCTCGGGACGTGGGGTAGAACGCCCTGCGGTTTTTGAAACCGTTGCCTTCGACTTGACTCAGCCAACCCTCCTCAGCGGAGGGGTGGCAACATCGTTCCAAACACTTTCACTTTGTCCACATTCTGTCTGGAGCATCCGGCCCTACTAAACTCCACGCATCGCCAATCGAACCCGTCGCTAAACAAGCGACGAGTTTACGATGGCTACCCATTCCGGCCCTGGCCGTGCGCATCGGCACGGCATTCCTCTACTGCGCCCAAGTTCGTCTCAAACAGCCATACGGACCGGGGCGCTCACTCCTCCTCCTCTGGGGAGAATGACAGCGGTTCGTGGCCACGGCGGACCGGAAACGGCAGTTCGACGCCATGCTCCTCCCCAAAATGCCGAGCGAAGGCTTCGGAGGACTTCAGACCACGCGCGGTCTTGGCACGCTTCTCGTGGATCAGGCGGCGGACCCTCTCTTCCATCGACATGCCGATCCGGCGTGCTTCGCGTCGGAGCCAGAACTTGTCGCCGGGACCGATGTCGAAGACGGTCATGCTACTACTCATGCTAGCGGCTCCAATCCGGTCGACATTCTGCTTGCAGCTGATCGAACTCGCTGGTCTGTAGCCGGCAACCGTAATTTTCCCATTCCTGACAACTTAAAACTGCACACCTGACGGATGGGCGGTCGCGTCGCCACGTTCCACGCTGTTGGCGGAGCCAACGGGATGGAGCGGGAGGCCGATGCACGGATGGGAGACGAGGATGCTGCTGCGGCATTATCTGGAACGGGGCATGTCGAAGGCGGAGCTGTCGCGGCGCTTCGGGGTGAGTCGCCGGACGATCTACAGCTGGATAGCGTCCGGCGACCTGGACCGCGATCTGGCGGCTGGCGGGACGCGGTACTCGCCGCGGCCGCGGCGGGTGCACAAGCTGGACCCGTACAAGGGGATCATCGACGCCCGGCTGACGGAGTTTCCCCGGTTGTCGGTGCAGCGGCTGTTCGACGAGGTGCGCGCGGCCGGCTATGCGGGGAGCTACGGCCGGGTCCGGGACTACGTCCGCACGGTCCGGCCGCGCGATCCGGTCGAGCCCGCCAACCGCTTCGAGACGCCGCCGGGCCGGCAGGGCCAGGTGGATTTCGGCAGTTTCACGCTGCCGTGGGGGCGGCGCCACGCGCTGCTGGTGGTGCTCGGCCATTCCCGGATCCTGTGGCTGCGGTTCTATCCCCGGCCGACGATGGCGGTGCTGATCGACGGGCTCGAGAGTGCGTTCGCCCGCTTCGGCGGCGTGCCGCAGGAGCTGCTGTTCGACCAGATGCGCGCGGTCGTGCTCGCGGACGACCGCGCGGGCAGCGGCGGGCTGATGCTGAACGCCGAGTTCCTGCGCTTCGCCGCGCACTGGGGGTTCATGCCGCGCTCGTGCCGGCCGTACCGGGCCCGCACCAAGGGCAAGGTGGAACGGCCGATCCGCTACCTCAGGGAGAGCTTCTTCTACGGCCGTGCCTTCGCCAACGACGCCGATCTCAACGCGCAGGCGGCGCGCTGGGTGGACGGCACCGCCAACGTCCGCCGGCACGGCACCACCGGCGAACGTCCCGTCGACCGCTTCGAGCGCGACGAGCGCCGCGCGCTCGGCCCGCTGGCGGGCCGGCCCTACCGGCGCCTCGGCGCCACGCAGGCCTCGGCCCCGGCGCTGCGACCGCGCCCCGCCGTGCCGGTGCAACGGCGTGCGCTGCACGAGTACGCGGCGGCCGTCCAGTGACCGCGGCCGCGATGAGCCGGCGCGACCGTGTGCGGGCGATGCTCGCCGACCTCAAGATGCCCGGCGCCCTCGAGGCCGTCGACGGCATCCTCGCCCAGGCCGACAACGGCGGCGCCACCGCCAGCGAGGCCATCGAGCAGCTGCTGCAGGCGCAGATCGTGCTGCGCAACAACCGCCGCCTGCAGACCGCCATGCGCGCCTCGCGCCTGCCCGCCGTGAAGACCCTGGCCGAGTTCGATTTTGCCTTCCAGCCCAGCGTCAAGCGCGAGCAGATCGAGAGCCTGCACGAGCTCGGCTTCGTCACACGCGCCGAGAACGTGATCCTGCTCGGCCCGCCCGGCGTCGGCAAGACCCACCTCGCGATCAGCCTCGCCATCGCCGCCGCCGAGTCCGGACGGCGCGTCTACTACGGCACCCTCGCCAGCCTGGCGGTCGAGTCGCTCACCGAGGCCAAGACCGCCGGCCACCTCGCCCGCCGGCTGAAGGTGCTGACCCATCCCGCCCTGCTCGTCATCGACGAGATCGGCTACCTCCCCGTCAGCCAGGACGGCGCGACGCTGTTCTTCCAGCTCATCAACGCACGCCACGAGCGGGCCTCGACCGTGCTGACGTCGAACAAGGGCTTCGAGGAGTGGGGCGCCACCCTCGGCGACGAGGTCATGGCGGCCGCGCTCATCGACCGCCTCCTGCACCACTGCCACATCGTCAACATCCGCGGCAACAGCTACCGGATGCGCGAACACCAGGACCTGCTGCGGAGCCGGACCGACAGCCACCGCGAGGAGATCCCGGGATGAGCAGCCCGCGCGCTCTACTCCGTGCCGCGCGCGGGCGCCCCGCCGACCGGCACGCCGATACCCCCGTGACCACACCCCCGGCCACCCGAAAGTGTGCAGTTTTCAGTTGTCAGGAATGGGCAGTTTTCAGTTGCCATTGACATGGTCGATCTCGCCCGATTCATTCCTCTTCCAACGGCGTGCGCTGTTCGAGCCTCACAAGGCGGCGCGCGAGTTCCCGTTCAAGCCGTTTTCGGCGGAACGGCGAGAGCTTGACCCATGCGCCGATCTCGGTAGAGGTCCTGCCGCAGCCCAGGCACCACCCCGTCCTCGGGTCGAGACGGCAGACGTCGACGCATGGGGATTGCGCGCGTTTTGCCCTTCGTGTCATGAAAGAGCCTCGATCGTAGTTCCTCAGTTCGCGCTCATGATGGGGGGCTTGTCAACTGGATAGGCCAATTCGACCGATAAAGCCGGTTCGCTTCAGACACGCTCGAGCCAGCTGATGCCGGTAGAACAGGCGTCCCACGATCGGGCGGTTCAGTGGGACCCGGCGGAGGCGATGTCCTGGTCGAGGGCCGGGTCCGGTTCGGGGATGCGGAACGTGAGCAACAGCGCATTCATTCGATCACTCCGTGCTCTTGGAGGAAGCCATGGAACAGGGCGAAGCATTGCTCCGGTTCTTCGACCTGCAGGAGGTGGGTGGTGTCGGGCACGGTGGCGTATTCGATGCCGTGAAGTTCGCAGAATTCCGCGCAACACCGCGCGGTTGTCGGCGCCCCGGGCGGCTCCGGGTCTGAACCCACGACCAGCATCGGTCGCGCGGGCGAACCAGTTTCCTGCCAGATGGGCAGCGTTGCGACCTCGGTATACAGATCGGCCTCGACCGGCCCCGGACAGCAGAGCTCCCAGGCGCCGTCAGCGGGAACGAAGCGCAACGTCGATCGCGCGTTGAGTTCCGCCACCCCGCTCCGCATGCGCCGGAACCGGTGCAGCGTACGAAACACTTCAGCCAGCTCGGCAGGGTCGGAAAACCGGAACTGGCGAATTCGGGCGGCTTCGCGAAGGATCTCGCCGTCGGCCAGCAATGGCGCGCGCAACGGGTGGCCCGCAGGCGGCATCACCGGCGGGTCAAACAGCACCAGCGCATCCCAGTGCCAGATGCCTTCGATGACCGCAAGCAACGCCGCAATCGCCGACATCGAATGGAAGACGCCGACGGTGGTCTTCCCGCCCCACGCTTCGGCGATGGCGTGATGCACCGTCACGTTGTCGCGTGCGAAGCGGGGATAGTTGTGGGGCTCGGCCGCGTGGAACGAATTGCGCCCGCAGTTTCGGAAGTCGAACAGGGCGAGGTCGAAACGCTCCAGCATGTGCCGCCAGAACGGGAAGTAGGAATCGCTGGCGAAGCCGTTCCCATGACTCAGTACGACGCGTGGCCCGGACGGGTTGCCGTGCCGGACGACGCGGATAGGCGCGCCATCGTCCATGGCGAGGTCGAGCGTCGCCTCGGGCGCCGGCAACTCGAAGCCAGATGGCGCGGTCACGCGGTGCACCTTGCGTGGTCCGATGCTGCCGCGCGGGCGACGCGAAGGTCGTACCAACCCATCACCAGCATGGGACGACTGCAGAGACTGCCAACAGCAGCGCGCCCGAGGTTTCGGAAAGCCTGAACGACGACGTCGGTCTCCCCGGGGCAGGAGCTACCGAGGCACGGAATAAGCGGCTGAAGAGGACTTGTATCCATGGCAGACCACGAAGTTTTAACCGTTCAGGGCGCTTGGTGGCCTGAGCGGGATTGTTCCTCTGTCAGCGGCTCTCGAAGCGGCCGCATCGTTCGACGCCGGGTTCACCCGCTTCGCCAAGGCGTGCCCCCCGAACGAACATCTAACGGCACAGGTCGCACGGCTTTCCTACGAGCGGTCCGACCGCGAGTCAACGCAGTGTCATGCGGGACGGATCTCCAGTTGTGGCGGCCATGTTATATGTCAACGTGTTCTTGACATGATGACACGTTTACGGCAAGGTTGGCCCATGATCACATTTCCTGTTGCCGAACTGAAGGCACAGTTCTCCAAGGTGCTGGCGGCGGTCCGCGCCGGCGAGCGGATTGGCATCCTGTACGGAAAGTCGAGGGAACCCGTGGCGATGATCGTGCCGTATGAGCCTCCGGACCTTCCGGAGCGAGCAGTCGGGTTCCTCGACGGCAAGGTCAGGATTGAGTTCATGGACGACTTCGACATGACCGAAGAGGAACTGCTCGACCTCGGGAAGTGAACTACCTGCTTGACACCCATGCGTTGCTTTGGTCGATCGGACAGTCGCACCGCCTGTCACGCGTCGCCCAGAGTCTCATTCGTGACCCGTCCAACGAAGTTCAGGTCAGTTCGGTATCTCTGTGGGAGATATCCCTGAAGTATGGAATCGGGAAGCTGTTACTCGGATCCATAGCGCCCGACGACATTCCCGCCCACTGCGAGATCTTGGGGTTCCGGATCATCCAACTCGACCCGGGAGACGCGTCTACGTATCACACGTTGCCCAGGCTGGTAGGACACCGCGATCCCTTCGATCGAATGCTGGTGCATCAGTGCATCCGCAGGCGAGCGTGCCTGGTCACTTGCGATACCCGTTTGGCTGGCTACGAGCCGCACGGCCTCACCCGAACCTGGTAGTCGTCATCAGAGTCGGGTCGATTGGCGCATTCTTCCATTGGATCCCTGGCCGTCCTGCAACAACCAGCGTTCGTTCACGACCGGGCAGAACAGCCGCCCCCGAACTTCATGCGGATTGCCCGTCACGAATCGACGAATACAGATATAGGGAAGGTCAGGGTGGCGTCATCGTCAGGCACCTGGGGACGTCGGACGCCCGCGGACGCGTGAGCCGGGAGCGACCGGTTCAAGGGGCAGGGCTATCGGCCAGCCCGAGCAGGAATGCGAGCGGCCCCGCGGAGCACGGCCGTTCGCCGGCTCATCGTCGCCGTCAACGCCGACCGCGCGGAGCATCGTTCGTTCGTCCGTTCACGCCGGCCGGTTCAGGTGGGGGGTGAGGGCGTCGATCGAGGGTCCTTCAGCAGGGTCTCCTCGCCGGCGAGATCCGGCTCCCCGCAACCGGCCAGGATCGCCGCCCGCGCGGCGTCGCGGAGCGCGATCGCGGCGTCGAAGCCATCCTGCTCCGCGAACTGCGGGGGGCCCACCGTGACCTGCACGTCGCCGGGGCGGGGAAACCACTGGCCGCCGCGCAGGACCGTTCGCGTCCCGTGGAGCGTCACCGGCACCACGGGCACCCCGGCGACGGCGGCAGCGGCGAACGCGCCGAGCTTGAAGGCGAGCAGGCCGGGGCGGCGGGTGAGGGTCCCTTCCGGATAGACCGCTAGCCGGCGGCCCGCCCGCGCGGCCGCGATGACGTCGTCCATGTCGCCCTTGCCGCGGGCGTCGTCGAACCGCTCCACGAACAGCGCGCCGACCCGGCGCAGGAACGGCCCGGCGATCAGCTGCGATGCCAGCTCCGCCTTGGCGGCAAAGGCGGTCTCGCCGGGCAGGGCCGCGACGAGCACCAGACTGTCGAGATAGCTGCAGTGATTGGCCACCAGGATGGCGCCGCGGTCCGGGACGGCCTCGCCGCTCACCGTCAACCGCGTGCCGGTGAGCTTCAGCATGGCCCGCGCGGCCGCGTGGATCACCTTCCAGCGCCAGGTACGCCGGGGCAGCACGATCACTAGCGGCCAGACGGCCAGCGCTATCGCTACCAGCACCGCCCACCAGTAGCTGGCGAATGCGCGGCCGAGCGCCAGGCGGCCTGCGGCGCGCAGCCTGCCCGCCGTGCCCGAGAGCCACAGGCCGAGCAGTTGCCGCCACAATGCGGGGGCGGCTTCGTGGAGACGGCCCTCCAGGTAGCGCGAGCGGGTGGCGGCGCGCCGGAGCTTGCCGCTCGAGGTCTTGAGCACGGCGCGGGGCGGCGCCAGCACGACGTCGTCCGGCGCGATGCCCGCAACATCCACCGCCGCGGCCTCGATGCTCTGCCGCAGCCGGTCACGGGCCGGCCCGTCCTCCGCGCGGGTTTCGGCGACCACCACCAGCCGCTCCGCCCGGTCGGGCCCGGCGGCCGCAAAGACCGCGACGCAGCCGCGCCGGATGCCGGGAAGGTCGCCGATGGCGGCTTCCAGCTCGTGCGGATGGATGTTGCGGCCGCCGCGGATGATGATGTCCTTGATCCGGCCCGTCAGATAGACCTCGCCGCCGGCGACGTAGGCCAGGTCCCCGGTCTCGAGCCAGTCCCCGTCGAACAGGTCGCGTGTCGCCTCCGCGTTCTCGTGATAGCCGACGGTCGACGAGGGACCGTTGAACTGCAGCCGCCCTTGGCGGCGCTCGGGCACTTCGCGGCCGGAATCGTCGACCACCCGGAACTGATGTCCGCCGAGCGGCGAACCGCACGCTACGACCTCAATCGCGTCCTTGTGTTCAGTCGTCACCGGCACCGCACGCGACCCCTCGATCAGCTCGGTCCGGTCGATCCGATCGGCGAGCAGCCCCCGGCCGGGCCTGGGAAAGGCCAGTCCCACGCTGCTTTCTGCAAGGCCGTAGACAGGGGCGAGCGCCCCGGGATCGAAGCCGTGGGGCGCGAAGCGCTCGCAGAACGCCCGGACGGACGCCGCCCGCACCGGCTCTGCCCCGTTGACGACCATACGGGCCGAGCTGAGGTCGAGGCCCTCAATCGCGCTGTCGTCGATCCGCCCGACGCACAGGTCGAAGGCGAAGTTGGGCGCGCCGGAAAGCGTCCCCCGCCGGGCGTGGATCTCCCACAGCCAGCTCTCCGGGCGCGCCAGGAAGATGAGCGGCGACATGATCGAAACGGGCACTGCAAAATGGAGGCTGCCGAGCCACGCGCCGATCAGGCCCATGTCGTGGTAGAGCGGAAGCCAGCTCACGAACACGTCGCGGTCGGGCTCGACTTCCATGGCCCGGCCCATGGCACGAATGTTGGTCAGCAGATTGGCGTGGCTAAGCACCACGCCCTTCGGATCGCCGGTGCTGCCCGAGGTGTACTGAAGAAAGGCGACGTCGGCCGCGTCGCGTGCCGGGGCGGCTGCCGCTCCGCCGCGCCCAAGGAGGCCCTCGACGGTCTCGACGGACCGAAGGCTCGCGACCTTCGAGCGCAGGAAGGCCGCGAGCACGTGCGCCTCCGGCACGGTGACCAGTATCTCGGCTCCCGCGTTGGCGAGGATCACGGCCTGCCGGCGCAGGTGATCCGCGAGCTGCGAAGGCCGCGCCGGAGGATAGATCGGAACCGGCACGCAGCCGGCGTAGAGGATCCCGAAGAAGGCGTGCAGAAACCCGGCGCAGGTGGGCAGCATCAGCGCGACGCGGGTGCCCGGCGTCGCTCCCGCATCGAGGATGCCGCCGGAGACGGCGAGGGCCGTCTCGCGGAGCCTTGCGTAGGTGATGGTCTCGAGATGGTCTTCCCGTTCCCTGAGCCAGGCGTGGACGCGGTCGGGATGCGCGTCGGCGTGCCAGTCGAGCACCTCAGTGAGGGTCGCCGCGGCGCTTGGTATCGCTTCAACGGGACCTTGGGCCGTGTCCGCCAGGGGAGGCGGGGTTGCGCGTCCGTGTCGCCCGCCGGCCGCTTCCATCGCGCGCCAGAGATCGGCCAGGGTTTCGGCTTCCGCCAGCGTTGATCCGGGAAGGCGGATCGAGAATGTCTGCTCGATGCGCGCCAGCAGCTCGGTGCGCCCCAGGCTGTCGAAACCTAGATCCTCGCTTAGCCTGCTCTCGAAGGTAACGCGCGGGGTGTCGCTCGCGGAACGAAGCTCGCGCGACAGCGCCGCGATCAGCTGCAGCAACTGCGCGGCATCGTCGGGGCCGGCCCTGCCGCTACGTGATTCTGTGCCGCCGTTCTCCATGGCTAAGCCAATCTCGCATGCCCGGCCTGCCTGTCAACAACCGTTGGAGACGCCGAAGACCTGCCCGAAGTCCTCCGTGTGGACGGGCCCGTCCGGTACGCCGTCAAAGCGCTTGATTGCGGCCTGCGGGCGGGCGCGGCCCGTCGCGCGTCGTTAACGGCGGCGGGGGACAGAGGAGCTTGCCGATCATCGGTATTTCACGTCCGTCCAAGGGCCTCCAGGAGGCCAAGAGGCAACCGCTGTGCGGGCCAGCACGGGCTGCAGGAAGGCGCGCAGATCATTGATGACCTCGGCGAATGGAGCGGGTGCTACTTCAAAGCGGTCGCGCGCGAGGAAAGCCCGCCACTGGGGTTCTCTCTCAAGGGCAAAACCATCGCTGAGGCCGACAGGGACTTGACCCGGCAAGGGGGTTTGGCGTCGCTCGAAGGTCCGACGGATGGCCTCCGACAGGCCGTCGCCTTCGAACGCAAATTTCTGCGCGATCGTCCAGAGGTCGTAGAAATCCTTCATGCGGCTGTTCCCGATACCGAGCCAGACGATCGCTTGAGTCTTCTCGGCGACGACGGTTTCAGGCGGATAGGTGTGCAGGATTGGCGCAGGCGCGTCGAGAAGGGCCGGGTATTCAATCTCGATTGCCGCAGGCGTGATCACGTCGCCAAAACCGACATCGATCTGGATGGGCAGTTGCGCCCCGGCGATGGTTGCGTCGGTTCTGACGCGCACACCGGGATATTCGCCTTCGCTGCGGATTGGAGCGGCTTCGACGCCGGCAACGTCGAAGACGACCCCATCGTCAGGTACCTCCACAGAGCAGATGGAGCGGATGGTTGCCGCAACCGTTGAGGGATCGGGATCGCCATGACCCAGCAAGTCGAGGTCACGGGTCGGTCGGAAGGGATCGTCCTGCCAGATTGCGAAGAGCATCGCGCCCTTCAGGACAAACCGTTCGCGCTGGTCCGAGACGCTGAGTCGGTAGAGCAATCGCTCGAGCGCGTAGCGGGTGAGGAGAATCTGAAAATCGGTCTGTTCGACGCGGGCGCGCGCGAGCAGTCGGGCGCGCACGGATGCGCCAACATTGCGAAGCTCACGTGCCATCGACGACCATCGCTTCGACATAGGGCCGCATCACGGACCAGACACGCGTCGTGCGAGCGAATTCCCAGAGCTGGTCGGATGTGACGCGGCCGCTGCGGAGACCCTCGCGGAGCCCTTCCAGCGCGATGTCGAGTCCGATCTTGTTGCGATACCGGAAGCAGTCGACGATCGACTTGGCGGGCTCAAATATAGGGACATCGATACCCTCGATTAGATGTCGTTTCACGCCTCCGTCTAGGGCGTGACCGCTGAACCGCACGAAGCGGACCGGGGGGTATTCGAGGTTGGGTTTCCATCCGGTGCGGTCGATCGCCATCCACACGGCCGAAGGCATTTGTAGAGTCAGTTCATGAAACTGCAGCGCGGATGTGAGGCAGATCACGCCCTTTGGCACGAGAGCGGAGGCTTCCGCAAGGCTGCGCCGGGGATCCGGATTCGCGTTGGCCAGTTGGTATAGGCCTCGGGCCACACGCACGACAGTCCCGTCCCGAACTAGGCGGGCTACCGTTTCTGCGCCGACCCCAGCGTCGCGTAGATCGGGCATGCGCACTAGCCCCCGGCGACGAAAGTGGCGCAGGGCCGTGTCGCGCTGCTTGGCCGGCTTATGTGACATAGTCTCATCTTGTTTGATTGATAGAAGAGGATATATCACATTTCTGCCGAGGAATCACGGTTCATGGCACAGAAGGCACCGGGAAAGGAGCACCAAAAGGGTCTGACGCTTCTGCAGACCGCGGATATGTTTCGCGACGAGGACACCGCCTACGCATGGCTTGGAGATGACACCGTGGTGTTGGCGTCAGCGCGAAGGTTGTCCTGCAATCAGTCGCGTTGGGAACTCTTGTTATTTCAATCGTAGCTTACGGAGATGGGCGTCAATTCGGTCCGTTACCTGCCTGCGTTGCGGCAGGTGGTGCTTCTCCTTTTCCCACACTTCATGGAACCGCTCCATCGTCTGTCGAGCAGTCTTGAGCACCGGTGTCTCAGGCAGACGGGCCTTGGCGGCTAGGTAGGACAGTTCGTCGCTTGTGTAGCCGTCGAAGCGCTTTGTTCTCGCGAACTTGAGTGCCGCGTTCTCGTCCTCGATATAGGGAATGGTCGAGACAAGATCGTAGGCCGGCGACAGCGCGGGTGTCCGTTTGTCGGGATAGATCAGCGACCAGTTCTTCAGATGCATGTCGGCGTTGCCGGTCAGCGTGCAGAAGGTCAAACGCCTGATGAATTCTTCCACGTCGGTCTCGCCGGTCTCCACTCCAAGTACGGTTGCAATATTGCGGTAGCTCGCTGTGTCATATTTCTTCTCGGGGTAAACCCCGAAGACCTGCGCGAAGTCCTCCGTGTGGACGGGCCCGTCCGGTGTGCGGTCAAAACGCTTGATCACAAGGGCCTGTCCTTTGAGATCGCTGATCCCCTTTGGCAGGTTTCCGATCGCTTCCACATCGATGAGCTGAATTTCGGGCACATCGATGCCGACCTGGCGGGCCAGGGTAAGGAGCGCATATTCGTTCTCGGGTATGCCCTCGAATCTCACGGACGGAAGTTTGACGATCCATGAGCCACCGACGCCGGATGCCGGTATGGTCAGGCCCTTGTTGGATTGGTCGGTCTGGATCGCCGAGAATTTCAGCTGCACGCCTGCGAGCGAAAAGCGGAGCGCATTCGCGCGCTTCAGTCTGGTGTCTTCGGCGCTGTCGTCCATCTGACCGGGTGGCCATTCTTTGCCATCCGCGGGATCGACCGTGATCGCGCCCGAGAGGTCGTGACCCAGGGCCCAGAGCAGGTGGAACTCGCGCTCCTGCTTCACACCGGCAAGGCCCGCGAGATATGTCCGTAGATGTCCCTCGGGTAGCAGGTTCGAAAAGAAGGGCAACAGGCGTGTCCGCTTGACCGGAAGTTCGGTAATCAGTTGCCCGTACTGGTCCTTGAACCCTAGTCCAAGAGTCGGTCGGTTCCCGTCGGCGATGTAGTCGGCCGTGAAGCTGAAGAGTGTGCGGTCGCCGCCGACATGCGCCAGCGTGCCGATCGTTTCGCC
The DNA here is from genome assembly GCA_028824295.1 of Rhodospirillales bacterium. NCBI lineage: Bacteria > Pseudomonadati > Pseudomonadota > Alphaproteobacteria > Rhodospirillales > Rhodospirillales bacterium. Next base: position 347,551 of record JAPPED010000003.1, read on the forward strand.
ATGGAGGTTGACGTTGAGGACTGAGACGTCAGCCATCGTCGTTCTCCCTGTCATCATCAAGGCGATAAGCCGGTCGAGGCGGCGATGGCTGCTCGGATTGGGCGTGCACGAGCCGGTCCCGCAAGTTCTGTACGGTGCTCGCCACTCTTTGTAGTGACTCCAGGTATTCCGGCGGAATTCCTGCCGTCTCGTCGATTGCCTCCAGCTGCTTTGCGGATCCTTGCCGTGCTTTCGCAAGAACCTTGTACGTCTGTTGCAGCTTGCCGAACCGCCTGCCTACATCCCGCAGTGCTTCCAGTTCTTTATTGACGTCGCCTAACGTTCTGAGAGCGTGGAGGTTGTCCTGGAGTTGCTTCAGTTTGCTTAGGCCGGGATAGATGGTGCTGAGGTCCCTGACGGCATCCAGAGTGCGATTGAGTTCCTTGACTGCTGGCGTGGCTGTGGCGGTTGGTACGGTGGCGCGCACAATGTTGTCCACTGCGGGCACGGCCTTGCGTGGGACCAGCCTGAGGTCAAGGTCGAGCGCGCGCGCCAGTTCAGTCAGGCTCGACAGGCGGATGTCGGCTCCGCCACTCTCGATCTTGGAAATATGGCTTTGCGGGACGCCTGTGCGCTTGCTCAAGGCCCTCTGGCTGAGGCCTTTTGTTGCTCTTGCGCGCTTGAGCGCGACGATAATGTCCTGTGTTGCGTGACGCATTGATATGTTTTTCCATATCTCCATGTCACAACAATATAATAAAGTATATCATGACCAATACTACCGGCTAGCCATGATCTATTTCTATAGATCATTATTGAATGATCATCTTCTATTACCTATCAAGTACGGTGCTGGGCAGACGGCAATGCCATCTACACCCCCTCGAAGTGGTGTTCGAGGACGTCGACGGGGAGAATGACGTTCCAGTGCTTGGCTGTCTTGCCCGCGCCCGGTCTGGCGCCGAGAGCGTATCGGGGCTGAGCCGGCATGAGGGTCCCAAGTTCCTCGAGCGCCGCACCCGGGACGCTCAGCCGCCGTTGCTCGCGCTCCAACCAGAAGCCCACGGCGCCGGCGGCAGTGGCCTTGCCGAGCGCGCGCACGTAGCGGACCAGCGCCAGGGCGTCGATCCGCACCACCAGATGCAGGGAGTTGAAGAGTTCCTCCGCGCCCCCGGCGAGGTCATAACGGTCGAACACATCAGCGATCGTCCGCTCGATCGTGGTTACGCTGACCTCCTGGCCCAGGCGGTCGACCGCCGTGACGCCTTCCGGAGGCTCGAAGCCGCGTGGCGGCCTGACGAACCGGCAAGCGAAACCGGCTGCCTCGAACATGCCGGGCACTCCCTCCGCGATGACCTGCACATCATGCCCCTCTGTGTAGGCGTAACCCTGCAGCTCAAAGGCCGAGTGATAGGCGATCGTGCCGCCATGGCGCAGACGGGAGGCGGCCAGGAAACGGTCGACCGACCAGGTCGCTGCGTCGGCATGCTTGGGCACCGAGGCGAAGACGCCACGGGCAATGCGCCGGATGTTGCCGGCCTGGAGATGCTGGGCGAGCATCGCTGTGACGACCTTGTCATCAGGCCGGCGGCCAACGGCCGCGGCATACTCCGGTCGCCGAAAGACCGCGTTGGCGCTGAAGAATGGCGCGGAGACGAGTCGGGGCATGACGGATCGGGATATCCTGCAATAAAATACATTGTAGCCATATATAATCTATAGTTTGATGCGTCAATAACAAACTATAATGCGTCGACCATGTTCTCGTCTGAGCGGGCTTCCACTGCTGCGCTGGACCGTCCACCGCGCAGTGGCTATTCCGCGCGTAGTAGCCGGCACCCTGCGCCGGCGAGGCGGTCTGGCCAATGGAGGCTACCAACGCAGCAGCCCGGCGACGGTGTGTTGAAGGCGCCCTTGAACCGGCCTAAGGTCGGCAACATGCAGAAGGACAAGAACACAAATTCCCCGCCACCGGACATGCCGGGTCGGCGGAAGGACTGGCGCGATCGGATCAAGGCCGACCTCGCGGCCCAGGTCAAGGCCGGCGGGACCCTCTACGGCATCCGGCCCGACGGCACGTGGATTGCCCGGACCAGGGATGGGGACAGGGTCATCAAACGACGAGACCGGAAGTCCGCCTGAATCGGCTGGTCGGCGCTTTCCACGATGCCGACGCTCTACGTTGTCGCCGGCCCGAACGGGTGCGGCAAGTCCACCCTGACGCGTACCGTTTGGCGCGGGGAAGTGGAGATCATCGACCCCGATGCGATTGCGCTTCGCTTGCCCGACGGTCCGGGCCAGGCCGCCCGTGAAGCGGCGCGCCGCCGCCGGGCGGCGCTCCGCGCGGACCGGGCGCATCTGCTGGAAACCACCTTGGCCGGTTCCGGTGTCCTCCGCCACATGGACACCGCCCGAATGGCACGGTACCGGATCGAACTGCACTACATGTGTCTGGAGTCGCCCGACCTGGCGTTGTGCCGCATCCGCAACCGGGTTGCGCTCGGCGGTCACGATGTCCCGGAACCGGACGCGCGAAGGCGGTTCGCCCGGTCGCGGGCCAACCTGCCTGCCGCAGTCGCGCTGGCCGACGCGGTTCGTCTGTACGACAACACCGACCATGACCGGCCGCACCGCGAAGTTGCGGTCCACGCCGAAGCGAGTTGGTGGACGGCGAAGCAACTTCCGACCTGGGCGGATGCCGCAATCGCACGGGTGACGACGCTATCCCCGTAAGGGCGGCAGCGAGGGTGTAATACACCCTAGCGAACTCAGCGACGTCACCGAGCCAGACCTTTCGGGAACAACCGAAGGCTGCAGCGGATCAAATCAAGGTCGTCAGAAGATGTCGGTCTTGATAGTTGCACGGCCCTGCAGCCGAAGCGGGCCGTAGAGGACGGACTTGCTCTCGAGGGTAATTTCGTGTCCTTAGGAACGTTGCATTTGCAACTTGGCAAACCGATGGCAACCATCCGGTTTCAGAATATGCACAGCGGACGACGAGGCGCTCAGTTCCCGCGCACGCTTTGAGGACGCCGGGCGGTTTCTCCCACATCGCCAATTCATCACGCGAGGTTGACGCCGAGCATTTGGAGTGGCGAGCGGCAACCACCTGACGGGCCGGGGCAGTGCCGTGTTTGTGTCCCGGCGCGCCGCGCGAAACCGAGAAGGGACCAGCAACGCCATGAGCAACCTGACACTGGTGATCGGCAACAAGAACTACTCATCCTGGTCGCTCCGGCCCTGGCTTGCCATGCGCCACGCCGGAATCCCCTTCGACGAGCGGCTGCTGCGGCTGTTCGATGACCACTGGAAGGAGGCCATCACTGCCGTTTCGCCCTCCGGCCGCGTGCCGGTGCTGCTGCACGGCGAGCGCACGGTTTGGGAAACGCTGGCGATCCTGGAATACGTCAATGAGTTGTTCCCGGACGCCGGGCTCTGGCCCGCCGGCCGCGACGCCCGCGCCCAGGCCCGTGCGGTCGCGAACGAGATGCACGCGGGCTTCATCGCCCTGCGCACCCACATGCCCATGAACCTGCGCCGTCGTGACCTCAAGGGGAAGGGCCGCGCGCCGGGAGTCGACGGCGATATCGCGCGGGTCTGCGAGATCTGGCGAGACTGCCGGGCACGATGGGGCGCGGGCGGCGATTTCCTGTTCGGGGCCTTCAGCGCGGCCGACGCCATGTTTGCGCCGGTGGTGACCAGGCTGGACACCTACGGCATCGATCTCGACGAGACCTGCGATGCCTACAGTCGTGCCGTGCTGAGCCTGCCGGCCTTCACGGAATGGCGCGAGGCAGCGCTGAAGGAGCCTTGGATCGTGCCCGAGGACGAAATTGACTGAAGGCCCGTGTAGAGCTCGTTTCGGCCGGAACGCATGACGGCGTGCCGATTGACGACGTCACAGCGGGAGCCGGCCGCGGACTTCTGATCGTGCCAGTACTGCGCGGATCACTGACGGTGCAGCGCGTCGCGGAATGCGGTCCGGTAGTCGGGATGATCTTCGCGCCGATCACATGGTTGTTGCGTGTAGGACCCTGTCCAGCCAGGGCGCCAGGTGATCGATCACTTGGTGACGCCGATCGGCGTCCAAGCTGCTCGCGGGGCCTCAGTCGACGGACATCACGGCATCGGGGTCGTGAATGTGGATGAGCATGATCACCCACTTGCCGTCCTTCTTCCTGAGGGTGTAGGTGGCGCCGCCGCGCTGATAGACCTGCCCGCGGGAATTCAGGCGTTCGAACGCGGTACTCGCGATTGCGGTGCCTTCGGTGAGCCGTTTGACGTTGAGCACAACCCAGCGGGAATCCTCGAAACCGCCGTGGAACATGTAGCGCTTCCATTTCTTGATGGTCAGGCGGATGTCCTTCGGCGTTTCGTAGGCGCGCAGGTCCCCGTTGGGAGCGAGCATGAACAGCGGTGCGTCGTACAGCGGCACGATCTCCCAGGCGTGCCCGTGGTCGAAGGTCTCGAGGTAGTTCCGCATGAACGTGTCGATCTCGTCATCGCCCGTGGCGCCCTGCACCGGCAGCGCCAACATGACCCACGTTGCCGCGACGGCGACGCGGGAAGCGAACCTCGCGCCGTGACCTCGTCGCAAGGGTTGCCGAACGGCTTCACCTGACATGACGCTGCTCCTTGAGGCTCGGTCTCGCAAATCCACCTGCCCGCTTGCCCAGACGATGTTGCGGTATCGATCGGATCATAGGCAGGTACGGACCGGACACGTATGGAGACACGGATTCGCGTGCGGAGTCCGGGCGGCTTCCACTGGCACTTCCAATTTCCACGAAGGAAGGCGGGCTATGCGGGAGGTGTGGCGGTCCAGCCGGCAGGCCGACCACTGGCGTGCCCGGTTCCCTGCCGCCCTAGGCACCGCCCCGCCCGGCGTGCCGGAGGCGTCAGGCGAGGGCCTCGAGGCGACGTTGGCGGATCCGAGCGCTAGCCAGACTCACCCTGCCGCACCACATCCTCGAGGATCGCATCGGTTGTTATCCCCTCCGCCTCCGCCTCGAAGTTCAGGATGATCCGGTGGCGGAGGGAGGGGGGCACCATTGCGTTGACATCGCGGAGGCTCACGTTGAAGCGACCGTCAAGCAGCGCCCCCACCTTCCCGGCGAGCACCAGGGCCTGCGCACCGCGGGGGCTTGCCCCGTAGCGCACGAACCGCTTGACGCTCGAGGGCGCGCCTTCGGAATCCGGGTGGGTGGCCAGGATCAGTCCTGCCACGTGCTCCTTGACCTCGCTCGGCACCAGCACGTCGCGGACCAGCAGCTTGAGGCGCTCGACCTCGTCGATGCCAGTGACCTGGGTCCCGGCCGGCTCCTTCCGGCCGGTAGTGCGATCGATGATTTCCGCGATTTCCGTCGCAGCAGGCGCCCCGACCGTCAGCTTCAGCATGAAGCGATCGATCTGCGCTTCGGGCAACGGATAGGTGCCGTCGATCTCGATCGGGTTCTGGGTCGCGAGGACGAAGAAGGGTCGCGGGAGCGGATGGCGCTTTCCACCCACCGTCACCGCGTGTTCCTGCATCGCCTCCAGCAGGGCGGACTGCGTCTTGGGCGTGGCGCGGTTGATCTCGTCGGCGAGCAGGATCTGTCCGAACACGGGTCCGGGCTGGAAGCGGAGCTCACGACCGGAATCGAGATCCGCGATCACGTCGGAGCCGATGATGTCGGCGGGCATCAGGTCGGGCGTGAACTGGATGCGGGCAAGGTCGACCCCGAGACACCCGCACAGGGCCTGAATCATCCGGGTCTTGCCCAGTCCGGGAAGTCCCTCGATCAGCGCATGCCCCCCCGTGAACAGGCAGACCAGCATCTGCTCCACGACGCGATCATGGCCGACGATGGTGGTGCCGATTCCGGCCTTCAGTTTCTCGAACGTGTCGAGGAACTCCCGGACGCGTTCCGTGCCATCGCCAGGAGCCGCCAGGTCCGTGACCGCGGCAGCCTGCGCACGTGTCGCTGTCGTCATGTTCTCTCCCTCATTCGATTGGCACGCCACCGGGCACCGAGATCCAGCAGCAGCATGGCGAGTGCAGCCGCGAGCAGCCACTCCCGAACGGGAACGGGATGCGGGTACGGCTCCCGTGGCAACTGGAATACATCTGCCGCACGGGCAAGCACCTGTCCCCCGGTCTGCGCCGCAAGGATATGCAGGAACGTGCGGTCGGGTGGGCGATGGCGGAATTCGTCCGGATAGGAGACCACGGCGCCTGTGATCGTGGAGAGGACGTCGGCGCCGGGATCCGGGTCGCGGAGACCCGGATCGCGGGTTCGATCATCGTCCGGGACAGATCCGGCTCCAGCTTGATGGTTCATCGAGACGGCGACCAGGTACGCACCGTGACCGGCGGCGGCCACCGTTCCCTGGTGACGCCCCGGCGCGATCTGGCGGAGTTGCAGAACCCTGCTCTCCCGGTCCGGACGGATTACCTCGGCCTGCACGTCCGCGAAATTGACCGGGCGTCCGTCTTCGCCGGCGACATCGACCGTGATGTCCACCTGGTCGGTATTGACCTGGGTCCGGACCGCCAGGTCGTCCCGGCGCTCACTCCTTGCCGCCCAGCGAACGAGTTGCGCAAACAGCGGCCCGAGTGATTCCCACTCGACCCATTGCGCGCCCCAGCGCGGCTTGATCTCGGATGTGAACACTGCGGTCCTGCCGAGTCCGAAGCGCCAGGCGGCGAGGACCGGATCCTGCGCCGGACCCTCCAGGAGCACGTCGGCGCCGCGGCGCGCCGTGGTCGCGACATAGCCATCGAGCACCGGTACCGCATCGAGCACGTTGCCTCGTGCGACCTCGTGATGGAGCGCCCGCGCCACGGGCCGGAACGATTCCTCGACTAGGCCGCTGCGGGTCGCCAGCTGGGTCTCCATGGTGAAGATGCGCGGCAGCTTGGATGCATCGCTCGTGAAGTAGAACCGGCCCTGGCCCATCTCGCTGATGCTCTGCAACTGCGGTTTGCCCGTTTCCGAGCCGATGGTGACGGCGGAGACGGTGATCTTCTTCCTGACCATGCGTCCGAGAAGCTCCGGAAACTTCGAGGAGTACACCTCGCCGTCCGACAGGATGATCACGTGGCGGATGACGGCGGGACTGCGGTCGATGGCCCGGTACGCCTTCTGGAGGCCCCACATGAGCTGCGTGCCGCCGCCTCCGGCGCGCATCGACGCGATGGCGTCAAGCGTCCTGCGCGGCGCTCCGATGGGGCCAATGGGGACAACCCAGGTCGACTTCATGTCGAAGGCGAGCACCCCGAGCTCGGTGCGCTGATCCATCACCGAAACCGCGCGTTGCGCGGCCTCGCGGGCGAGCGCGAGGCGGTGATAGTCGTCATCGGCTTGGTTCATGCTCCCGGACCGGTCAATGAGGAGCACGATGGCGGTGGAGGGTGCATCGAGCTTGCGCCGGGCCACCATCCTGACCGGGAGCGCTTCCTCGACCGGTGTGTCGTAGTACCCGCCCAGACCGAAGCTCCGCTCGCCGCCCAGCATCACCAGTCCACCGCCGCGGTCGCGCACGAAATCGCGCAGCGCCCGCATGTGCGCGTCGGTCAGGGCAAGGGACGAGAGGTTGCTGAGCAGCACCACGTCGAAGCCGGCGAACATCTCCGGTCCGACCCGGCCGGCCGCGGCGGCAGCGGCCGCGAACGCGGCCGGCTCCGCATGCACGCTGACATCAATGTTCTGGGTCCTGAGAGCGCGGGCGAGGTACTCGGCCTCGGCCGGCACCGGATCGAACAACAGGGCGCGCAACGCCGGGCGGACGGCGACAACCCCGGCCGCGTGGTTGTTGCCTGTCTCCGCGTCTTCGGCCGATTCGATTTGCGCCTCGAAAATGCCGAACCCCTCGCGGTCCATCACCTCCCGGTGGATCAGCGGATTGTCCCCGCGGTGGAGCTGAACTTGGCCCGAACGCACCAGCGTGCCGTCGCGAAACAGTCCGATCCGCGCCATCCCGTCCTGGTTCGCGCGGACCGTGACCCGGATGTCGAAAGGCTCGCCCTGCCGAACGTCGGCGGGAACGTCGACGCGTTCCACGGAAATCTCTCCGGGGGCTGCCCCCCCGATCACCACCGGATGGATCGCGATCCCGCTGCCGTGTGCGCTCTGGACAATGCGGGCCGGGTTGGAAACCGTGTCGTGGCCGTCGGACAGCAGCACCACGCGGCGATCACCCGTCTCGGGCAGGAGCGTCTGCGCGCGTCGCAGGGCCAGTGCCAGGTCGGTGGCATCGTGCGCGGGACCCGGGGCCGACGCCGAATCCGGCGCCGGGTCGGGTAGGGGCGCAGCAGGTCCGGCGACGCCGGGGCCGGGCTCGATCACCCTCGTGGTGCCACTGAAACCGATGATCCCGATGGTGTCGTCCGGACCGGCATGGGCTGCGGCCAGTTCCGCCGCATGGACCGCCGCATCCGCGGCGGGTGCTCCGACGCTCGCCGACTCGTCGACAACGAACACCACGTGGCGGGCCTCTGTATCCAGCAGCATGCGGGGCTGCCACAGCGCGGCCGCCGCAAGGGCGAGGGTGACGAGGCGAAGGCCGGTTGCCAGGGGCGACACCTGCCGACGCCGGCGGTACAGGTACAGGGCTAGTTCGGCACCGCCCGCGGCGAGCGCGATCACGGCGAGGATCAGCCAGAGCGCCTGCTGGTGGGGGTAGGTCGGAGGCGCGACGTCGGTAGCGGACGGGTCGGACACCGGCTCGGCCCTGCCCGGAGTGATGTTCGACTCGGTTGCGTCGAGAAGGTTGATCGCGATCTGGCCCGGTGCGCCGCCGGCGGTGTCCTGGCGCGCATGAATGCCGGCGAGGAGCCCGATGTCGGGACGCTCCCCTGGAACCGGCGCTCCCGTCCGATATTGCACTGGCAGCGAGTCGAGCCGCACGGGATGCAGCCATTCCAGTGCGTTGCCGACGAGGAGGGGAAAGGCGACCCGCACCCGCAGGTCCGACTGCAGGGAGCGAAATCCGAGGAACACGGCCCGGACGGCCCCATCGCCCGGCGCCGCGCTCTCGCGGGTGCCGGCGTCGCTTTCGCGCGGCTCAGTGTTCCGGTCGGCCGCGTTCTCCGCCACCCCGCCATCCCACGCGTACATCAGGAGCGTGTCGCTCGACTCCGCGAGCACGGTGCCGCGGCTTTCCGGCTCCTTCCGCTGCACGGCGAGCGCTTCCTCGACCAGCAGGTCCGTCAGGTCAACGTCGCGCATCACCGGATGGGCCTGGTCCCAACTGGTGACGGCGGGCCGTTCGACGCGGCCGCTGGCCGCAATGGGTGCATCGTCGGGGAGCGCCCCCAGGAGCAGGTACCGCCCCGGCGGCAGGCGTTCGGGCGCGGCGGTATCGATCACCACGACATCGGCCCCGGCGGCGTGGGCGGCGGCGACGGACGGTGCCCGGTACAGCTGGCCGGCCACGTCCGCCCGCAGCGCTTCCTCCAGGAACAGGTCGCCTTCACCGACCAGCGCGATCCGTCGCGAGCGCGGCGCCGGCAGCACCGCGTGCACCGCGTCGTCCGCGCCCAGCGCGTCGCCGCCAGCGATGCGGGCGGTGAGCACGCCCGCCGAGTCGTGCCGGAACGGCAGGACCACGCCTCGTTGCACGCCGGGCGGCAGTGAAAGCCCCTGCTGATGGAGCAGGGCGTCTTCGAACGCAACCTCGAACTCGACGGCGCGCGCGGCATCATCGAAGTTCGCGATTGTGAGGTAGAGCTGGTAGTCCACCTCGGGCGCGGGGTCCCGGCGAAGCGCAAACTCGGTGATGCCAGCGTTGGCCGACGACGCGCCAACCAAGTGCCAGACCAAGGGCGTGTCGGGAATCGACTCCGTGGACGGCTCCGCGGCGTCGGTGAAGACGTGGATGCGCGCGGCCGGTCCGGCGGCGACGAGACGACGGGCGACATCCACGGCATCGGACAGGCGATCCGGCCGGTGGGTCGCAGCGAGGGCGTCGATCCCGTCCCGGAGCCGGTCGGTGTCCGTGGTGAAGGGGACCACGATCTCCCCCCGGGAGGTCATCAGCATTCCGGACTGGCTCCGGTCGAGCCCGTCGGCGACGTCCCGGGCCATCCGGCGGGCCGCCTCGAACCGCCCTTCGGGAACGTCGGTCGCCTGCATGCTGGCCGAGGTGTCGACGATCATGACCACCCGGGGCCAGCCAGACTGGGTGGTCGACCAGAGCGGGTTGGCGATCGCCAGTGCCGCCGCGACGACGGCGAGGAGCTGCAGCCCGAGGGAGACGCTCGGACGCAACCGGAGCCAGGCCGGCCGTGGTGAGCCGCGCCGGTCGTCGACCGCCTCCCACAGTGACAGAGTGGTCACCCGGACCTCCCGGCGCTGCACGCGATACATGTGCAGGAGGAGGACCAGCGGAACGGCCGCGAGCAGCCAGAGCGCTGCGGGGTTGGCGAGGCTCATGCGAGGAATCCTGCCGAGCGAAGCTGCTGCAGGAGCTGCACGTCGGGCGTGCCGGTGCCGGCCAGTCGGACGTACGGTACCTGGAGGCGCCGGCACAGGGCCACCCGCTCGTCGAGGAAACGGGTGAGATTCTGCCCGTACCGCCTGAGGGTCGCGCGCTCGGCGGTCAGCCTCTTCGCCGTCGCCGGCGAGGGTTCTTCGATGTCGAGGAGCTCCACGTCGCCTTCGATGTCGGGCGAGATCTCGTCGTTGGCGAGCACCTGCACCACGCGCGCATCCAGCCCGCGGGCAAGCAGGGCCCGAAGACCGGCCTCGATGCGGGTCACCGGCTCGATGAGGTCGGAGATGATGACGGCCACGCCCGGCGCGAGCGACGAACGCGCGTGTTCGGTCAGGGCGTCGCCGAGCCGGGTGCGCCCGCCCGCCCGGACGGCGCCGAGCCGGTCCAGGAGGGGCGCCATCCGTCGATGACCGCGACGCGGTGTCATCCGGCGATAACGCGACACGTCATCGCCGAGCAGTCCAACGGAGACGCGTTCGTGGTTGGCGAGCGCGACGCAGGCGAGCACGGCCCCGGTGCGCAGACCGTGGTCAAGCTTGGATGGCGTGCCTGCCCCCATGGAGGCACTGGTGTCGACGAGGAGATGCAGGCAGAGATCCCGGTGTTCGCGAAAGCGCTTGACGACGAGCCGGTCCAGTCGCCGGTAGACGTTCCAGTCCACGTAGCGCGTGTCGTCCCCCGGCACGTACGGCCGGACGTCGACGAACTCCAGGCTTGCGCCGTAGCGCGGGCTGCGTCGCTCGCCTGGAATGCGCCCATCGAAGAGGCGCGCGGAATGCAGCCGCAATCGGGCGAGCCGGTAGAGGAAGGCCGCGTCAAAGCGCTCCGCGATGTTCATCGTCGGGTCTGGATGGCCTGGAAGTACCGCTTGATCCGGGTCCGGGCGTCCAGCGGAATCCACTCCTCGTTCAGCGTCTGCTCGGCGCGCCGCGTGAACCGTGCCCGCATGTCCTGCATGGGGCGCCGGGCTTGCCCTCGGGCGGCCTGTCCCGCCGAATCGGCGAGGAACGACCGATGGGCGCCATCCTGGCGAAGGCCCGCGAGCTCGACTTCCGGTGCCTGTTCGGTGTCGATCCGGTCTGCAATCGAGCCGGGCGGCAGGATGGCAAAACCGGTGCCGGGTTCGCCGGCGTTTCGTCCGGTTCCTTCCTCGTCTCTCGGGCTGTCATCGTCGATGCCCTCGCCGGGCCCGTGTTTGGGCCACGGCGGTACGTCGCTCGTCGTGGTGTCGGTTGACTCGGGGAGGCTCGCGAAGCGGTCGCTCGGCGGGGTCAGGCGTTCCTCATCGGGAAAGAGTGGTATGGCCTCCGGTGGTTCGCTGTCCGAGGGCTCGCGTTGCACCGGCTCGCCTCCCTCCGGCTGGCTGGCCGGGCCGCCCTCCTCGGGGCGTTCCCGCACGACCTCCAGCGGCGGCGGCCGGGTTGTGTCGCGTTGCCGCGCGCCGCCCCACAGGGATTCCAGCTCGCCGAGGGCCGCGGCGGCCTCGGCCCGCGAGTAGCGGCGGGCCGACAGTTCGGTGTCGGGCCCGGACACGGTGTCGGCCGGGAGAGGGAGGAGGTTCCCCGGTGCTCCCCCGACCCGCAGGCTCGGCAGGCGATCGTCGAGATTGCGGAACGGACGGCGCTGGTCGGACAGGCGGAGGGCATGTTCGAGGGTTTCGGGATCGATTTCGATCGGCGAATCCCGAAACGCGACGGCAGGCGTGTCCAGAACCGGCTGTCGGGGCGGTCGCCGCAGGGGAGGAATCGGAGCCATTGTCGCGCCAAGCTCCACGGGTCTCGTGTCGGCAACCGGTTTCGCCTCCGGCGCCGCCTGGACGGAGGCGGGGGAGACGAGGGGAACGGGCGGAAGCCAGACGAGGAGGGCGGAGACGGCGAGGACGGCAAGGGCAGCGTGTGTCGGCCGCGAGGACGGCGCCAGCGGGACGCCCGCCGGTACCGAGAGCCTGCCGGCGTGGGCGGCGGCGTCGGACAGGAGCGGGCCGGCCAGCGGCAGATGGGCGCTGGATTCGAACTCGAGGGCGGCGCTCAGTCGCTCATCCAGTCCGAGGTTACGGTCCAGGGTCCGGGCTGCTTGCCGAAGCGGAACCGGGACGAGGAAGCCGGCCATTGCCCCGAGCGCGATCGCCGCCACCACCGCGAGCCCGTACTCGGTCCCGTCGATCGGCCACACCGACTTGAGCAGCAACCACGGTATGAGGACGACATGGACGGCAAGCGCAGCGAGAACCGTGCCGAAAATACCTCTTGCCAGCCGAAGTCTCAGCACCGCCCGGCGCAGGATCGAGCGGAGGCCGGCACGCTCCGAGGCATTCACCGTCACCGCTTGCACCGCCTCCGCGCGATGCCGATCAGAACATCGTCCGCGCGTCGATGCTGCACCGGCGCAGGCCGCGTCGAGGTAGAGAAGGATGCAAGGCGCTCCGCACGAAGGGCGAACCTTCTCTCGATCCGCCGCCAGCGGACGCCGTCGCTAGCGTGGATCATGCGCACGCCCGAAGCTCTCGGGCGAGACAACCGGTCTGGCAGATCGAAAGTTGCATGGCGGCTCGGGCGGGGCGGCATCGAGGATTGATCATTCCCGCCCGGCGGTGCAATGACAACGTCAAATTTGAGGACCTTCGAGTTCGGGGTTCCATCGCAACGGCCTCCACTTTCACGGTTCACGAATCGGGCAGGAGAAAAACGCATCGACGTCGCGCCGAGACAGTCGGTCGGAGGGGTACCGACTTCGGGGGGGCCGCGTCCCGAGCCTTGTCCTCTTGGCGTCGTGAACATCAACAAAACCGAAACAAGCTTGGGTCAGCCGTGGTCCGATACGTCATCAGGAGCTTGGCTGATTGCAGACGGACCGATTCCGTTATGATGGGGCCACGCTACGCATATGCGAGAAGGGGCCGTCACGTCAGAGGGGGAGATGCGAGACCGATGAAGGCATTCAGGCCTGCGAAAAACTTCGGTATCCGTTGGAATCGTCGTCGTGTGGTACAGGGCGTTCTTGGCCTTGGCATCGCGGTAGGACTGGTTTCCCCCGACGCCTGGATGGCAGGTGCCGATGCGGCGGAGATCGCACGACAACGTCCGCAGGACGGCGATCAGCTGACGTTCTTCGGCGGCGACCGCGACGGCGAAGTCATCGCGCCCGCCGATCTCTCCCTGGGAGAGCAGCCCTTTATCGCCTATCCACGTGATCCGTCTTCCGGCGTGATCCGGGATGGATCACGCCTCAACCAGATCACGTTGCTGCGGGTGGATCCTGCCCGATTTGACGACCGGACCCGACCGGGCACCGTGGACGGGATCATTGCCTTTTCGGCCACCTGCACCCACCAGCAGTGTCCGGTGACCGCGTGGGACGTCGAGGCGGAGGCGTTGTTCTGCTTCTGTCATCGGTCCCGCTTCGACCCGTGGAACGCCGGCAAGGTCGTGAATGGGCCGGCCGTGCGGAAACTTCCCACGCTGCCGTTGCGATTGGAGGGCGAAAACGAGCTCAGGATCGCGGGCGGCTTCAGTGGAAGGGTCGGAAATTGATGTCGCGACGTGAATGTCGGGTGTGTCTCCGTGGGAAGAGACGCCCGGGCGGTGCTTCGGCACCCCATTCACCATTCAACCAATCCCACGAAGGACAACCATTGGGGAGATTCACATGAGGAGCCTATTGACGGGCAAGGTCTTAGCGGCCGCACTTCTCGCCCTGATGGTGAGCAGCGCGACCAGCGCCGACGCCATCGAGAACTACAACCCGGTCACCGAGGATCGACTGGACAACCCGGAGCCGCACAACTGGCTCCAGGTTCGGGGCAACCGTGAGGGTTGGGGGTACAGTTCGCTCGACCAGATCAATGCATCGAACGTCGGGTCCCTGCAGCCGGCGTGGCTGTTCTCGACTGGCGTTTCGGAAGGACACCAGTCTCCGCCGCTGGTCAACGACGGCGTGATGTATGTCACCACGCCGATGAACCAGGTCCTGGCACTCGATGCAGCCACCGGCAAGCGGCTGTGGCGTTATCAGAGAGAGCTGCCGGAAGACCTCTTCCAGCTGCACCCCACCAACCGCGGACCTGCGCTGCTCGGCGACAGGCTCTACGTGGCGCTCACCGACTGCTTCCTGGTCGCGCTTGATGCTCGAACCGGCGAGGTGATCTGGGAGGTCGCCGTCGACGACTACCAGGCGGGCTACTACATGACGCTCGCTCCGCTCGCTGCCAAGGGCAACATCATGGTGGGCGTGTCGGGCGGCGAATACGGCATCCGCGGTTACGTCGCGGCCTACGATGCGGAGACCGGTGACGAGGCGTGGCGTACGTACACGGTGCCGGCGCCTGGCGAGCCGGGGAGCGATACCTGGCCCGACGACGACGCCTGGAAGACCGGCGGCGGATCGGTGTGGCTGACGGGGAATTACGACCCCGAGACCGGGATTTCCTATTGGGGTATCGGCAACGCGGCGCCCTGGATGGGCGACACCCGTGGCGGCATGGACAACCTCTACACCACGTCGGTGATGGCATTGAACGTCGAGACCGGGGCGCTCGTGGGACACCACCAGTACCACTGGAACGATTCCTGGGACTGGGATGAGGTCTCGCCTCCGCTCATCTACGACGTCACCCGAGACGGGGAGACCTTCAAGGCGCTCGTCAACGTGGCCCGCAACGGTCACATCTACCTCCTCAAGCCGACCGCTGAAGGTCCGATCGAGTTCGTCGACGCGTGGGACTACGTCTACAGCAACGTGATCACCGGGTTCGATCCCGACACGGGCCGCGTGTCGTATGACGACAACCACTGGCCGGGCACCGGGAAGGCAGCGCTGTTCTGTCCGTCGCTCTGGGGCGGCAAGGACTGGCCGTATTCGGCCTACAGCCCGGACACAGGCCTGCTCTACATTCCGGCGAACGAGAACCTCTGCAGCACCCTGGAAGGTGCTGAAGAGAAATACGTGCCGGGCGAGCTGTACATCGGGGTGCCGATCCCGGTGATCCTCGGCGGGTTCAGCCTCCGTGAGGGGTGGGACCACATTGGGGAAATCCAGGCCTGGAACGTCGACACTGGCGAGGAAGTGTGGAGCAAGAACTTCGATCACCAGAACTGGGGTCCGATTCTTGCGACCGGCGGCGGTGTGCTGTTCTCCGGCGGTACCAACGACCATATGTTCCGTGCCCATGATGCGGCGACCGGCGAAACGCTGTGGGAATACCCGACCAACTCGGGTGTGACCGCTTCGCCGAGCACCTACAGCGTCGATGGCAAGCAGTACGTTGCCGTACAGTCGGGCTGGGGCGTGGACGCCGAGCGCAAGCAGGACGTCCTGCGCGGTATCATTCCCGGGTATGACGTGCACGTACCGCAGGGTGGCGTGATCTGGGTGTTCGCGCTTCCGTAGGGCTTGCAGATGGCTCTTGGGGCGGCGTTGCGGATGCAAGTGCCGCCCTGAGGCCCAACCCTGAACGCGGGAACTTTTGCGACCGGAGTCCGATCACCGGGCTCCGGTCGTTTTTCTGATGATTGCCCCCGCCTAAGTAGCCGCCGATCGCGAAGAAATCGTTGTCGCCGCGTGATCAGAAGATGCCGAGTTCAGTGGTTTCGAATCCCAACTACCAGCCATAACCCCATTCTAATTTGATACTTATGCAAGATGTCTCATGTCTGAGACAGGTGTTATCGGCAGGTCGGTAAACAAGTTGACGCTCACCTGAACCGCCAGGACGTGATGCGCACCGCCGCGAAGTCCGTTCTTGGGTGATCCATGGGCGGCGGAACGGGCGGGCGGAGAAGGGACTGCGCACCAACCGAGGCCGTAGGCGGAGATGCGACCGGAAACCGTTGCGTTCGAGTGACCTGCGTGCGGGCCGGCAGAGGTACTCCACGGCAGCGGCTCGTCGATACGATCAATTGCTTGATCAAAGATGCTGTAGAACGGACGCAGGACGATGCCGTCCGGCCGGTGTCACACTGCGACAATATCCATACGAAACGCTGGGAACCGAGCATGTCTGCCATTGCACCGGACTCGTGACAGTGGATCTGCTCGCAATCGGCGAAGTCATGGCCGAGATCCGGCAAGATCTGACGGCCGGCTTCCGCGTCGGGTTTGCAGGCGACACGTTCAACACCGCGGTCTATTGCGCTAGGGAATCCGACCCATCGGCCCGCATCGGCTACTGCACGCGCGTCGGCTGTGATCCCCTTTCCCACGCCTTCCTGAGCGCAGCGAAGAATGAGGGGATCGATGTTTCCCAGGTCGGCTTCGATCGCGAACGTAACCTCGGCATTTACACCGTGTCGACCGACAGCACCGGCGAACGCATCTTTCACTACTGGCGCAGCAACTCCCCGGCGCGCCGACTGTTCGCATCCGCCGAGCCCCTTGCTTCGCTGCCGCCCGCAAGGGTTGTCTACCTGTCGGCCATCACGCTGGCCATCCTTCGTCCTTTGGCCCGCCGGCGTCTCATCGCGCATTTGCGCGAGTTGCGGGGACGCAGCGCGTGCCATGTGGCCTTTGATTCGAACTACCGGCCGCGGCTCTGGGAGGATGCCGAGACCGCGCGCCGCTCCGTCCGTGAGATGTGGCAGGTTGCGGACATTGCCCTGCCTTCCATTGACGACGAGATCGCCTTGTTCGGCGATGCGGACGAAGAGGCCGTAATCGCGCGCTTCGCCGCTTCAGACTGGCGTGCCTGCGCCATCAAGCGAGGGGTGCTCGGCCCGGTGTCGCCGCGGCTCGCGCGCCGCGCGCATCCCGCATTCGCTCCCGCTCCCGACGTCGTCGATACGACTGCGGCCGGAGACAGTTTCAACGGCGGTTACCTGGCGGCATTCCTTCGCGGCGAAGATGAAGGGCGATGCCTCTTGGCCGGCCACAAGATCGCTTCCCGGGTGGTTGGCGAGTCGGGAGCGTTGATTGCGCGCGGTTGAAACGAGCTTCCGGTCCCGGCAGTCAAACACCCGGTCGGAGCCGTCCCGATGCAAGCCCAATTCGGATCAAGAACCATGACCGACATTGCGCGGAATGTGTTGGCCCGCCTCGGCGAGGCCGGGGTAGTGCCGGTGGTCGAACTGGAACACTGCGAAGTTGCAGTGCCTCTCGCGAGAGCGTTGTTGGCGGGCGGTTTGCCAGTTGCCGAAATTACGTTCCGATCGGAAGCGGCGGCGGCTTCGATCCGGATCCTGCGGGAGCAAATTCCAGAGATGCTGGTGGGAGCTGGGACGGTGCTCAACGTCGAGCAGGTGGAGTTGGCCTATCGCGCAGGTAGCCAGTTTGTCGTCACGCCCGGCTTCAACCCCGCGGTCGTTGAAGCCTGCATTGAGCTTGATGTGCCAATCCTCCCCGGTATCAACAATCCGACTGGCGTCGAACAGGCCATGGGCTTCGGTCTGGAGGCCGTCAAGTTCTTTCCTGCCGAGGCCAGCGGCGGCGTGTCGTTCCTGAAAGCGTTGTCCGGCCCATATCCCTCGGTCCGGTTCCTGCCGACCGGCGGCATCGCCTTGAATAACCTCCGCGACTATCTCGCACTGCCCAATGTCCTCGCATGCGGTGGGACTTGGATCGTAAGTCCGGCACTCGTGCGGGAGTCCAGGTTCGACGAAATCACACGCCTTGCGGACGAAGCGATCGCCCTGGCCGCCCGGAACAGTTGAAGTGGTCAATCGGCAATGAAGGTTGCTTTCCGGATCGGCACGGTGGACGTGGTCCTGCTCCATCAGGGGTAGCCCTCGCGGTGCAGCCGGCCGTGCCGGATACTGTGGGCAAAGCAATCTAAGTTACCGTCCTATATGTTCGTATAACGCGCAGAATGAGCTAACTTTCGGGAGTTTGCGTGCCTCCGCGTGAAGTGCAGTAAGCATTGCACTATCGACCGACGCCGGCGGGTCATGGCAGAGAACAGTGCACGACGCTCTCTAGAGTAACCCCTTTTAGCCTAAGACTTTTGTCGGGCGAGGATCTCCAGGAAATCGCTACTCCGTCACTGCCATTCTAGTTGGGAATACGAGTCGGCCCTTGCCCTCGATAAACTGTGTTGAATGGCATGTACAACTGATGGCTAGACCGCCGCGCAAGCGACGATACACGGCGACACCTAGCCGTGTTGAAGTGAATGTTCGTGCGATTCCGATCCTTCCGCGATACGGTTGGCGGCTGTACGACTTGGACGAATTCCCTACGGTCGGAACCGTCCCCAAGAATTACCTGGCGTACGGAAACCCTAACTCGCCGAGCACGCTCGCTTACTTTGCGAAAAAAGGCCGAACGGGGGCTGACGCACGGGAATGCGTAACCGAGGAAATAATATCGAAGATTGGCGCCATGCTGCCACTGGAGATGGCTAGTTCAAAGCTGGTACGACTCTCAACGAACGATGTCCGCTTTCTTTCCCGTAATTTCGTTGTGCGGGGCCACTATGAGTTACTCCATGGTATCGAAATAGTGGCACTATACTTCAAGGCGAACCCATCCGAAGTGGAGAAAGCCTTCGACCTAAAAGAAAAAGCAGCAGAGCAGCGCTTTTACAACATACATGACATTGTGACGATACTGGAGTCGGTATTCCCAGAAGAAAGCGCCGATCTGAAAAAAGGGTTTTTCAAGATGATTGCATTCGACGCCTTTATTGGGGCACCTGATCGTCATGCTATGAATTGGGGTGTCTTGTCCCCGCTGGAGGCACCTTCAGAGCCTGTCCGTTATTCCCCCATTTTCGATACCGCGCGAGGCCTCTTCCGAGAAATTGCGGACGCCGATTTGCTCAAAAAAGAGCGGCAGCAAGGCAGGGAGCGTTTCTTGGAAAGCTACGCAAACCGTTCACGCCCTATTTTCAGTACAGGCGAGGCGTCGCAGCCGAATCACTTCTCGTTGGTCAAATGGATCGCTACCAACTGCCAAGAACCGGACCGCGACGCCATGTGCACCGTCTTTGACGCGGTTGACATTCCTGCCATCGAACACATGTTACAGAGGTATTTTCGGCGTATTATCACTCAGGAACGCATTTCATTCATAAGGGATCTTCTTTCACTCCGCATAGTCCGTCTTCGTGAGGAGAGTCGCAAATGAAGAAAAGTGTTTTCGACCTTCTCACCTCAGCAAGGTTTTGGGGAACGAAGCGGATTCGTGCACCGTCGACAATGCCGACCGAAAGCACCTTGGAAGTTTATCTCCAGTCGGCCGGACAGCCGACGTTGGTAGGTTGTCTCTCTTGGGAACAGGGAGAGTATGTGTTCCGGTACGAGCCTTCCTATGCGGGGAAGCCGATCTCCGCATTTCCCGAAGTTGGGCAGGAATACCGCTCCCAATACCTCTGGCCATTCTTCGCGACTCGCATCCCTCCCCTCGACCGGGAGGACATGCGCAAGGTGATCAGCGATCGAAAGCTTGACGAGGATCAAACCATTGAGATTCTCGGATCAATTGCCAGGCTCTCGGCTGCCAATCCCTATGAGTTTAGGCTCGCAGGGGGGTAAAGGCTGCAGAAAGCTGTCTGGCGCCGAGCCCTCGAAGCAAGATGGTCAGGCCAAATCAACCGATCTTTGCTCCCGAACGTCAACCTCAGTTCCGCCAGGGCCCGCCTTCATGGAGGGAGATGTCCGGGGCTGCTGTCGGATCCTTGAGCGAGCCTTCGGCACACTGAAGTACAACGCTCGCTGCGACCGGTGCTGCTCTGCACAACGAGCAAACCGAAACCGTCCCATTGGCGAAGCGCGGTCGGCCGCACGGTCGACGGTATGCACGAAAACAAGAGCACGGCTTTCTCGCCGCTGGACCTGCTCAGCTCGATGAAGGACTGGGCAACCGGATCAAGGCAGAACTCGCGGCCCCGGCAGAGGCCGACGGAACCCTCTACGGCATCCGGCTATACGGCACGTGGGTTGCTCGGACCAGGGACGGCGACAAAGTCATCGAGAGACGCAACCGGAGGTACGTCTGAACTGGCTGGACCGCGCTTTCTGGAATGCCGACGCTCTAGCTTGTCGCTGGCCCGTTGCTCGGCGCCCGAGTCTGTTTACATGGTACTGCGGAAAGTCAAAGGGCTAGCGCGCCGAACACTGCTCTGTCGGGAAGCCGGCCAACTTGTTGACGAACTAGGATACTCTGGCCCGGCCGAGATGCCGTCCGGCAATCCCGCTTCCCAAATTTTCGTTCATGAGCTGAGAGCCTCAGCAATACCGATGGAGTGCCGTTAGATGCCGCTCGAATCACTGACCTTCCACAGCGTCGATGTGCGTGCTGTCGTTCTCAAGCTGAATCGCCCTGTAGTCGCCAAGATCGCGACCATTACGGACTGGCCTCTCATCCTGATCGACCTGAAGACCGAGGAAGGGGTCGTCGGGCGCGCCTATCTCGAACCCTACATCGTCAAGTCGATGAACTATCTCGTGCCAGCCTTGCGTGACATGGGGGCGATGCTCAAAGGCAAAAAGCTGGCACCGACTGAAATCTATGAAACCGCGCGAAAATCGCTGCACTTCGTAGGGTACGAAGGCATGACGATGATCGCTGTCTCTGGCATCGACATGGCAGCTTGGGACGCCCTGGCCAGAGCCGCTGGCTTGCCGTTGTGCACATTGCTCGGCGGCTCGCCCGGACCAGTGCGCGCGTACAACAGCAATGGGCTCTGGCTCCAGTCGCCTTCCAAAGTCGCTGCCGAGGCGATCGAGATCCGTGACGAAGGACAATTCGATGGCGTGAAACTGCGTCTTGGCAGGGAAGATCCCAAGGACGACCTCGCCACGATCGATGCGGTTCGTCAGGCGGTTGGCGAAGACATCCATGTGATGATCGATTTCAACCAGGGTCTGGACATGGCGGAGGCATTGCGCCGGTGCCACATGCTTGACGACCTTGGATTGACCTGGCTGGAAGAGCCGGTTGTCTACGATAATTTCGATGGGTACGCCCAACTTGCCCGGGAGCTCAAGACGCCGCTGCAGATCGGCGAGAACTTTTATGGACCGCGCGACCTGCATAAGGCGTTGCAGTGCCAGGCCTCCGACTACGTGATGCCGGACTTTATGCGCATCGGCGGCGTCACCGGATGGATGCGCGCGGCAGCCATCGCCGGTGCGGCCGGAATCCCGATGTCAACGCACCTCTATCCCGAAGTCGGCGCCCATGTGATGCGGGTGACCGAAACCGCGCATTGGCTGGAGTGGCAGGACTGGGCCGATCCGATCCTGCAAAAGCCCTATGAGATCAAGGACAGCCATTTGCACATCCCGAATGTGCCTGGGATGGGCCTGGACTGGGACGAGGATGTCGTCGCTGGAAATCTGTACGAAGCCTGACCGCCCCGAAACTTGTGTCGTTGCGTTGCTTACCGAGTTGACCTGTAGACGCTGACGTCAGTCAGAGCCGATTCAGGCGCGCGACCCGGCAACCTCCTCCACTGCCGCCACGATGGCAATCGTTGGCTGCGGCGCGGGAGTGCGCGGGCCTGTTTTGGGTTTGCTGTTCCCGGTCATGCAGTTGGAGTCCCTGTGATCAAGTTCCCCGCAGGTATCGTTCAGCGCCGAAGTTCGAGCCGACCCGCGGCTAGGTCGAACACGTCTTGTGCGAAGCAGGTGGATCGCATCGACGTCACGCTGCACGGGGTGCTACTTCCCGGTCAATCTTTGACCGCACCGTGCGTTCGGCGATGTCTAGGTCGTAACGCGCTTGCAGATTGATCCAGAACTCCGGCGTTGTCCCGAAATAGCGTGCCAGTCGCAACGCAGTGTCGGTAGTTACAGCGCGGCGTCCAAGGACGATGTCGTTCAGCCGCGGGCGCGAAACCTTGATGTCTCGAGCCAGCCGATAGACGCTGAGTTCCATCGGCTTCAGGAACTCATCGCGCAGAATCGCGCCGGGATGCACGGGGGGCAACCGCCGCCCGGAGGCGACATCAGAGAAATCAACCCCGAGCCGGTCCAATTCTTCTCTGTCGATAATCATGTTTGGTTCAGCTCCTAGTGATAGTCGACAATCTCGACCTCCCAGGCGTCGCCACCACGCTAGACGAAGCAGATACGCCATTGCTCGTTGACGCGAACGCTGATTCTTGCCGGTCGGTCGCCACGAAGGGCTTCCGGCCGGTTGGCAGGCGGGACTCTCAGATCATCGAGGCGGACGTGTGCTTCAAGCAGAGCATTGCCAAGCTCGGTCGAGGGAGTATTGAGCAGTCAAACGCCTAACGCCACGAAGCTCAATTCATTGCTCCCTTTGCAACCCGCTTTCATCAGGCGACCGCCTGCCGCCCCGGTGACGAAGACCAGGGCGGCAGGCCTGTCACTTGCTACCGGCTGAACCTATTCGTCGATCTCGCCGGTGAAATAGTTGACGTGGGTGTCGCCCTCGTAAAACCTGAAGAAATAGTCGTCCGATATGTCCTTCCCGGCATAGAAGTCGGCCAGGCCCTGGTTCCAGTCCGCACCTCCGAGCACGCCGACCTTGCCCGAATCCGGATATTCGGTGATTTCCGGCATGAGGTTGGTCGACAGGCAGAGATAGACCAGGTCGCTGTCGCCGGTGTTGACCAGCTTGTGGGCTAGGTGCCGGCCGATCGGCAGGGCGGCGTAGTCGCCCGCCGACACCACGATATCGTCGTCGCCGATGGTCAGCGTGCCGGTCCCTTCGAGGATGAAGAGGGCCTCCTCGTTGCGAATGTGCGAGTGCTTCGGAAAGGCGTATTTTCCGGGTGCGACTCTGAAATGGCTGCAGCCCAGCTCGACGTTGCCGGTCGAGCTGCCCAGCCCCCTGACGACATGGTGGAACTTGTCGGCGACCGAGATTTCCTTCGGCTCGACGTCGTTGACGTTGATCACATGCTTGTGGCGGGCCATGGCGGGATCCTCCTTCCCTATGGTTTTCCCGGTGTTACAACGGGCCGCTGGGCGACCCCTTGTTCATTGGAGACGTGACGGGTGCGGCCTGGATGCCCCCGCAATGCGGAGAATCCTGATCCAGGACCCGGAGATGAAGCAACCCGCAAGTTGGAACGCACGCATGGCAGTCATCCAGGCCGCGACGGCACCTGGCAGGCAGCATTTCGTCCCGTATCAGTGCGGAGCCGGAACGGCGCCGCAGTTTCGCCGCGCGGGCGACCAAAGTGATCGTGTCGGCGCGGGCGGGCAGCTGCCTTCGTTCGCGAACGGGCTGCTGCTGATGGGCCCACAAACCACTGACGCTGATCACCGCCGCTCCATGCTTGGTGCGGCAGCGACGATCCAATTCGCCCCCAATTGCGGTGAAATTCAGAAAATGGTCACTGCCGTGCGACCGCGCGGCGAACGCAAGCAGTGCGCGGGTATCGCCGGTCACGTCGCCGGCGACGATATGCGCAGTGGGCGCTCCGGGGTTGGACAGTCTCATTTCGCGATCGTGCCCCGAGGGAGAGCGATCCGGAACTGAACGAACCTCCTGCAGGCTACATCAACAGCCCCAGCGTGTGCAGGTTGTCCGGATCCACGATGGCCGGAAACCCGGTCGGCGCCTGGATGTCGGATCGATTGGCCGAGTGCCGAATAACCGTAAAGCTTGTCCTGAACCGCAAGCGAGGCATTGCCGCCGTCTGCGGGACCCTTCAGGGATCCTGGTGCCAGTCCGGGTCGTCGCTCGGCGAGAGCGGCGTGTCGCCTACGAGCAGCCCTTTTCCCGGGACGTGGTTGATTTCGAGACGGATCCCGTCCGGATCTTCAAAGACGAAGTAGTAGTAGCCCGGAGCCCAGTTGCCCTCGAGCGGCCCCCGGTCGATCTTCGCCCCCATCTCGCGTAATTTCGTTGCCGCCCGATCCACGTCCTCTCGCGATCGGGCCCTCAGGCAGAGATGGTGCAGCCCGACCCGGTTCGGCACGAAGCGTTCGTCCTCGTACTCCGGTGCGGCGCGCTGGATACCGAGCGCGGTGCGCCCGCCAACGTGATAGACGAAGTTGTTGCCCTCATAGACCATTTGCATGCCAAGGAAGGGCAGCAGCTCGCAATAGAACTCCCGTGCTTCGTCGAACCGGCTAACGGTCAGGATCACGTGGGCCATGCCGTTGACTTCGATCATTGCGTCGCTCCCGGATTCGGATGGGCCGTCAGATGCTTGCGGGCCTCGTCGTCCCAGTTGCCGGTGGGACGCCCAAACTCCCGGCCGACCTCGTAGCCCCGCCTGAGCCCCGGGCGCTGCTGGAGCGCCTTGTACCAGCGCTTGACGTTGGGAAAGCTGTCGAGGTCTATCTCCTGCCGCTTGTAGGTGATGACCCAGGGCCAGCAGGCCATGTCGGCGATGGAATAGTCACCGGCAATGAATTCGCGCCCTTTCAGGCGTCGTTCAAGTACTCCGTAGAGGCGGAGCATCTCGTTGCTGTACCGCTCTACCGCATAGGGAATCGTCTCCGGCGCGTAGAGGCGGAAGTGTCCCGCTTGGCCCAGCGTCGGCCCGAGGCCACCCATCTGCCACATGAGCCATTCCATGACCTCCACGCGACCTCGCAGGTCGGACGGCAGGAACCGGCCGGTTTTCTCGGCGAGGTACAGCAGTATCGCCCCGCTTTCGAACACCGACACAGGCTCGCCGCCGCCCTGCGGGTCGTGGTCGATGATCGCCGGCATACGGTTGTTGGGGCTGATCCTGAGGAATTCCGGTTCGAATTGGGCGCCGCGGCCAATGTTGACCGCGACAACGCGATAGTCGATCTCCATCTCCTCGAGCGCGATGGAGATTTTCCAGCCATTCGGTGTTGGCCAGTAGTAGGCGTCGATCAAGAAACGTGCTCCTGATGAGGTTCATCGATCAGAATTCGAGCTGAGGGGTCGAACCCGATTCGTCTTGCGGCGCGCCCGCCCATCCTGACAGAGGTCCACCGTGATGCGACGGCAGCCTGCCACACGTGTTGGCAGTTCCCGACATTCGGTCGGCTTGCGTGTGCAAGCGTCTCGACTTGCTCGATGGGCGAGTTTCTGCGAGGCAACGCGGTTAGGCTCGCCCGGACGACTGCCGGCATTGTCAGCGTGATCAATAACCGGGCGGTGGAGCGAAGCGGTGATATCCCTCTTCGATCAGCGCGGCCATGTGCAGGCAGGTGCGATCGTCGTACTGGCGCCCGACGATCTGAATCCCGACCGGTAGGCCGTTCGCCAGCCCGATCGGTGCCACGGATGAAGGCAGGAAATACCCGCAGGGATAACCGGCCCAGAAGAGCTGATCGACGACCGGCTGGGTTCTGCCGTTGACGGTGATCGTTCGGTCGTGGCGCTCGCCCGCCTGGTCGTGCGGGAAGGCCGATGAGGATGCGGCGGGGCAGAGCAGCAGATCGTAGGTCTCAAACCACTCTTCCCAGCCGGCAATCAGCTTGTATCGGCGTTCGTTCCACCTCAGCCAGTCCCGGTGCAGCATGCCTTGGGCTTCCAGCATCCGGCGGCGGTAGGGAGTCGCTTCCGCCGGGAGACGGGCCAGGTCTTCGTTGCCTTTCGCGATCACCTCGTCGCCCAAGCGCTTGGACGTCGCCGCTCGCAGCAGCATGGTGTAGGTCTCCATCGCCTCCGCAGGGGTGAAGGCGGGCTTGGCGTCAAGCTCAACGGTCACCCCTTCACCCTCCAGCCAGCGGGCAAGCGCGGCAATGGCGTCCTGGTAGGCATGCTCGACCTCCGCCTGCGGATCGCTCAGCATGACCCCGACACGGTAATCCCGGAGACTTTGTTTCCGCGGCTGGGGCAGCGCCAGTTGCCATCCCCGCGCGGCAGGGCCGTCGGCTCCGGCCAGAAGGCCGAACGCCAGCTCAAGATCCACGGCCGATCGGGCCAGCGGGCCAACGACCGCGATGTCGGTAGGGGCAAGGTCGCCGGGCAGTGCCTGGCCCCGGCCCGAGATGATCCCCCAGGTCGGCTTGTGACCGAAGACGCCGCAATAGTGCGCCGGGTTGCGGATCGAGGCGCCAATGTCGGAACCGGCGTCCAGCCCCGTCATTCCCGTGGCGAGCGCCGCCGCCGATCCGCCGGAAGAACCGCCCGGCGTCCTGGTTAGATCCCAGGGATTGTTGCAGGTTCCGTGGATCACGTTAAAGCTCTGCCAGTCGGACAGCATGGACGGGACGTTCGTCTTGCCGAAGACGACGGCGCCCGCACGGCGATACTTCCCGACCAGGGCCGAGTCGGCGGCCGCGATGTTGTCCCGGTGCTCCGGAACCCCCCACGTCGTGGGCGCACCTATGAGGTCGAAGCTTTCCTTCACGGTCACCGGCAACCCATCCAGGGGGCCGGTGTCTTCGCCTGCCGCGCGGCGCTGGTCCGAAGCGTCCGCTTCCGCCCGAGCACGCTCGGTGCCCTGCCAGATAATCGCATTAAGCGCTGGATTGTGCTGCTCAATTCTTTGGAGAAAGTGATCGAGCAGCTCCCGGGCACCGATCTCTCTCCGATCGAGCAGCGACATCAGTTCGGCGGCCGACAGGTAATGGATTTCAGACATTCTGCGCCCCTTGTGCTCGAATCTCACCCCCGCGGCAGGTGCCATTGGCCTAGGTGAGGCCATCCGCAACTCCGCTCGTGGTCATGATGGTTGTGTCGCGACACTGCCGGACGATATCCGGCGCCCTCTGGGTACAGTAGTCCACATCAGGCGCCGGCGGGAGAGCGGGTAGGCTGTTCGTAGTCTCCCCGGGGATTGTCGTCATTGCGGCGGCGCCAAGGCCGCGAGGAGCGGTATGAGAATCGGAGTCGGGCGATGATTGATCGGATTGACCACGTGGTGCTCAACTGTCGCGATGTCGACGCGATGGCGGAATGGTATGAACGCGTACTGGGGTTTGAACGAGTCGACTTCTTCGGGCCCATTCCACGGATAGCGCTCAAGTTCGGTAGGCAGAAAATCAATCTTCGCCCGAGCGGAGCGAGCAATTGGATGACCGGCGAGGTCGATCCGCCTGGTGCGCTGGATCTCTGTTTCATTACCGAAGGCAGTCTTGACGCTGCAATCGAGCGCCTGCGTGCGGAGGCGATCGAGATCGTCCACGGCCCTGTCGCCCAGAAGGGCGCATTGGGCGACATGACATCAGTCTATTTCCGGGACCCGGAGGGCAACCTGCTGGAGATCGCCGCCTACGGGGAGCGTTAGCCCCCGGAATGCCGGCTGTTTCGGACGACGATGAAGATTGGCGGGTGGTGCCGTTTCCGTCGTCTCCTGCGCGCTGGCCCGCGAGAAGCGCGGTGCCGAGGAGCCTCCCCTGCGCCAAGATGGGGTGAGCATTGCAACCCAATGGGATTCCAGCATGTCTCCTGAGATCGTGAAAGACCTTGCCCCGAGCGGTACGTTGCGCGCCGCCATCAACATGGCCAACTTTCTTCTGGTTACCGGCCGCACGACAAGCGGAGATCCGGACGGCGTTTCGCCCGACATGGCGCGCGAACTTGCCCGCCGCCTTGGCGTCGGCGTCGAACTGCTGCCATACGCGTCTCCGGGCGAGATCGCCGACGATGCCGGAACCGGCACTTGGGACATCGGCAATATCGGCGCGGAACCGCAACGTGCCGAAAAGATCGACTTCACGGCGGCCTACTGTGAAATCCAGGCGACATACCTGGTGCCGGCCGGATCACCGTTCGAAAGCATCGCAGATGTAGACCGTCCGGGAACGCGCATCTCAGTCTCTGCCCGCAGTGCCTATGACCTGTGGCTGGAACGAAATATCAAGCACGCGGAACTGGTGCGCAGCAATGGAATCGATGCGTCGTTTGAGTTGTTCGTGAGTGAAGGGTTCGATGCACTTGCCGGGTTGCGGCCCCGGTTGGCGGCGGATGTCGAGAACCTGCCCGGCGCCCGCATTCTCGAAGGTCAGTTTACCGCGGTGCAGCAGGCCATCGGCTGCACCCGCGGGCGCGATGCCGGTGCTGCCTTCCTCAAAGAGTTCGTGGAAGAGACGAAGGCCTCTGGATTTGTCGCCGAGCTCATCGAACAGCACGGGGTGGCGGGCCGCCTGTCCGTTGCACCGCCGGCCCGCTAGCGAACTCCCCGGCGCAGGGGGGCGGGGCACCTTCGCGCTCGGGGTCAACCGGCTGGAGATTGATTTGGAGAATGATTGCCGACCTGTCGCAGAAGGAATCGTGAATGACCCGCCCGCCGCAACTGGAGCCGATAGAGGCCGTCGGTTCTGCCCATCGCGCCGAGCAGTGACCGATTACACGTTGAGCCTCTGACACCGGGCCGTAAGCCCATTCTGCGTCGGGGGTTGACTGTTTGATCCCATTTTGCTTCAACTACGGCATCAGGACGCGCTCATCCAGAGCGGCGGAGGGACAGGCCCTTTGAAGCCGCGGCAACCGCTTTGAGCGGTGCCAATGCCTGATCGATGAGTTAGCCGGAGGCGGAACTCCGCTCTCGGCGCTCTTTGAGAGAGCGCGTAGGAAGCGAGAGAGGAGGCCGCCAGATGCTGCCCCAATGTGCACTGTTCGAAGCCGAATGGCGCGGCGAGTCCGCATTCGGACACTTGGTCGACGGCACCTCTTTCACTTCGCTGCCTGAGAGCAGGGAAGGGTCTCCGGGCTTCAGGGACGGTCGTTTCATGACCGTCCTGGCACCGAACCCTCCCACTCCCTAGTGCGATTTCCCAGTGAGGAGGATCCGATGACCTCAACTTCTGAAAAACCCGCCGTAAATGGCGTTAACGTCGAAGCTTTGCTCGGTGCACGGAATGCGTTGGGCGAGACTCCGGAGGCCGCCAAGTTTACCTGGCGGGCTACCAACGAGTGGCTGCACGGCACCCATAGCCGATCCTCGGTAGCTGGCTACTTCGGCTTGGGTGAGGAGCACGAGCACAAGGCCACGTTCGGCTTCGAGTCCGATCATCCGCTCGTGTTCGCGGCCGAGGACAACGCGGCGACACCGGTCGAGATTGTCCTGGTGGGCTTGGCGAGCTGCCTGACCGCGGGCGTCGCCGCCGTTGCCCAGAACCGGGACATCCAGCTTCGTTCGGTGAAGGCAACGGTCGAGGGTGACATGGATATCCAGGGCATTCTGGGTGCCGACCCCGACATCCGGAACGGGTTCAGCGACATCCGGGTCACGTACGACATCGATGCCGACGCCAGCCCGAACGACATCGAAGCGCTCGTCGCGCAATCGCAGAAGCGTTCCGCGGTGTTCGACATCCTGACCAACCCGACGAATGTAACCGTCCAGGTCAGCTGATCGTCACCATGCGCGCGACCACGGTCGTGGTCGGGGCCGGCCACGCCGGCCTCGCCGTCAGTCATTATCTCGCGGCGTGCTCGATCGACCACGTGTTGATCGAGCGCGGCGAGGTCGCCAATTCGTGGCGAACGGAGCGTTGGGATTCCCTGACGCTGCTTACGCCGAACTGGCAGGCACGGGTCCCGGGACTTGCGTACGACGGCGACGATCCCGACGGCTTCATGGACGTCAGCGAAGTGGTGTCATTCATCGAGCGGTATGCCGGGCTCGTCGGACCTTCGCTCGAGACCCACACGAATGTCGAATCGGTTCGTCAGAATGGCGCCGGTTATCAGGTGGTGACCGATCGCGGGGTCTGGCACGCCCCCACCGTGGTGCTCGCCACGGGCAGCTGCAACATCCCGAAGGTTCCCGCACTTGCGGCGGATCTCCCTGGCTCGATCGCCTCCTGCACGCCGATGGACTACTCGAACCCTTCCGCGCTGCCAGACGGGGGCGTTCTGGTCGTGGGGGCGTCGGCCAGCGGCGTTCAGATTGCGGAGGAAGTCCACGCCTCCGGCCGCCCGGTGACGCTGGCGGTCGGCGAGCACGTCCGCATGCCCCGAACGTATCGCGGCAAGGACATCCTGTGGTGGATGGACCGGACCGGGCTCCACGACGAGCGGTACGACGAAGTCGACGACATCAAGCGGGCGCGGCGAGTGCCGGCACCCCAGTTGGTGGGGAAACCGGAAAGGACCACCCTGGACCTGAATGCGCTGACCGAACAGGGAGTCCGCCTGGTCGGCCGGTTTGCCGGGATCGCCGACGGGAAGGCCCAGTTCTCGGGCTCGCTTCGCAACAAGTGCGCCCTTGCCGACCTCAAGCTGGGCCGGCTGCTCGACACGATCGACGAGTGGGTCGACGACGAAGGCCTCGAAGATGAAGTGGAGCCGGCGCGCCGTTTCCCGCCGACAAGGGTCGAGGATTCACCGCCGCTGGCCCTCGACCTCGCCGGGCACGGCATCCGGACGGTCATCTGGGCGACCGGGTTCGAGGCTGACCACTCCTGGCTCCACCTGCCCGTGCTCGATCACAAGGGGAGGCTCCACCATGACGGCGGGGTGGTGAGCAAGTTACCCGGTCTCTATCGGATCGGCCTCAACTTCCTCCGGCGCCGCAAGTCGAGTTTCATTCACGGAGCAGGGGACGACGCCCGCGATCTGGTCGGCCACCTAGCGGCCGGGATCGGGGCCCCAGCGCCCGGCTAGGGCGTCGCCGCATTGGGCCGGAGAGACGGCCAGGCGGCAGCAGATGACCCGCGGTCGATCCCCGGCCCTGATCGCCAGTCTGTCGTGCCGCGGCGTCAGGACACACTCAGCACCGGATCGTGCGAAAGGTACCCTGACACACGTTGTCCCCAAGCCGCTGCGGAGCCCGGCTGGCGGCTGATCAGGCGTGTTTGCGCGAGGGTTCCTCGGCCACCGCAAAGCGGGAGCAGCAATCGCCCCGAGTTTCTTCCGCCACTTGGCGCCACGCGACCAGAGCAGCGTCGCGATCAGAATAGGGGCCCATCACGCGCTCGCTTCCGCTGACGAGCTTGCTGAAGCCCGTGTCCGTGTACTTTCCACCGATTACCCAGAACCTCGTGTTCATCGTTCTGTCTCCTGTCGCTTGATGCGCGCTATGCGGCGGCCAAGGCCGGCGCTTGGAATTGGGCGGTTTCGGTCGACTCGCCGAGGGCGGTCGTCGATGAGTGCCCGCCCGCGATCACCTCGCCCACGGCGTCGAAGTAACCGGTGCCCACTTCGTGCTGGTGGCGCGTCGCGGTGTATCCGCGGGCCTCCGCCCCGAACTCGGATCCCTGCAGGTCGGCATACCCGGCCATGCCCCGGTCGCGGTACGCCTCGGCGAGTTCGAACATGCCGTAATTCAGCGCGTGGAACCCGGCCAGGGTCACGAACTGGTACTTGTAGCCCATGGCGCCAAGTTCGCGCTGGAAACGTTCCATCGCGGAAACGTCGAGGTGGGCCGACCAGTTGAATGAAGGCGAGCAGTTGTAGGACAGCAGCTTGCCCGGGTATTCCTCGTGAATGGCTTCTGCGAAGCGTCGCGCCTGGTCCAGGTTGGGGGTCGACGTCTCCATCCATATGAGGTCGGCATACTCCGCGTAGGCTAGGCCGCGGGCCACGCAGCGCTGAAAGCTCGTTCCTTCCTTCAGGCGGTGGAAGCCTTCTGCCGCGCGCTCGCCGGTGAGGAACTCGCGATCCCTTTCGTCAATGTCGCTCGTGATGAGCTTGGCGCTTTCCGCGTCGGTTCGCGCGAGGATCACGGTGGGCACGCCCATGACGTCGGCCGCGAGGCGCGCCGCCTGCAGGTTGCGGATGTGCTGCTGGGTGGGGATGAGGACCTTCCCGCCCATGTGTCCGCATTTCTTCTCGGAAGCGAGCTGGTCCTCAATGTGGATACCTGCGGCGCCGGCCTCGATGTAGGCCTTGGTGACTTCGAACGCGTTCAGGACACCGCCAAACCCTGCCTCGGCGTCGGCGACGATGGGGGCGAACCAGTCGATTCCGCCGGTGCCGTCGAGCGTCTGAATCTGATCGGCCCGACGCAGGGTGTTGTTGATGCGCCGGACGAGTTCGGGCCCGC
The DNA here is from genome assembly GCA_028824295.1 of Rhodospirillales bacterium. Classification (NCBI taxonomy): domain Bacteria; kingdom Pseudomonadati; phylum Pseudomonadota; class Alphaproteobacteria; order Rhodospirillales; species Rhodospirillales bacterium. The sequence goes on from JAPPED010000003.1 coordinate 379,775, forward strand.
TGTCGCTCGGGTACAGGCTCTGATCGGGAAACATCGAGCCTGCCTTGTTGTTGTCCGCGGCAACCTGCCATCCGGACAGGTAGATAGACCTGAGGCCGGCCCGCACCATCTGCATAGCCTGGTTGCCGGTCACGGCGCCGAGCGCGCGCACGGGCTCGTCGGACTGCAGCAGCTGCCACAGTCGCTCCGCACCCCGGCGCGCAAGGGTGTGCTCGACACGAAGGCTGCCAGCGAGCCGTTCGACATCAGCAACTGTGTAATCCCGGCGGATGTTGGCGAAGCGGCCGGAAGGGGCCCGCGTGAATTGCTCCATTTCCCGTTGCATCGGTCGGTCCTCCGCTCCCAGCTCCCGCTGGTCCGTTATCTACGCCAAATCTAGTTCACAAAATCTGGAATAGTCCATAGCCTTTTGTATGAAAACGAGTCACAAAGATAATTTTGCAAATTTGTATTTTGTGAAGTAGTAAATATTGAAAATCCCTCGCCTGCGGACCGCGCCAATGAACGACCGATCCATCGAACGAAAAGTCCTGCTGGGACACAAGCTTCGCCGGTTCCGCGCCGGGCTTGGCCTCAAGCAGAGCGAGATGGCGGAACAGCTCGAGATTTCGCCGAGCTACCTGAATCTCATTGAACACAATCAGCGCCCGGTGACGGTCCAGCTCCTGTTCCGGCTTGGACAGGCGTTTGACATCGATCTCAAGGAATTCGCCGAGGACGACAACGCACGGCTCTACGCGGCCCTCCGTGAGGTCTTTGGCGATCCGCTGTTCGGGGACAGACCGGTGCGCGAGGCGGACGTCCGCGCCGTCGCGGAAGCGGGGCCGACGGCGGCCGAGGCGGTTCTCAGGTTGTACAAGTCCTACCGGGAATTGCGGGAGGATTCCCAGGTCCTAGCGGAGCAGGTGGCAAGCCGGGACGCGGCGCAGGGGATCGGTGGTGCGGTCTTCCCCGTGGAGGAGGTCCGGGACTACCTGCAGTCAGAATCGAATCATTTCCCCGAGATCGAAGTGAGTGCCGAAGCCCTGTGGACCGAAGCCGGTCTGGATCCGACCGACGTGTTCGGCGGTCTCAGCAAGTACCTGCTCGATGTCCACGGAATCTCGGTCCGCGTGCTGCCCGTCGACGTGATGCCCGAGACCATGCGCCGCTTCGACTTCCACCGACGACGCGTGCTGCTTTCGGAACTGCTGGCGCCCGCAGGGCGATGCTTTCAGCTGGCGGTCCAGGTCGCCTACTGGGCGCACCGTGACCTGCTCGACCGCCACGTGGAGCGCGCGGAACTCTCCAGTCCGGAGGCCGAACGCCTCTGCCGCCTGTCGCTCGCCAACTACCTCGCGGGCTGCGTCATGATGCCCTACGGACGGTTCCTCGACGCCGCCAAGACCCTGCGTTACGACATCGAGATCCTGCAGCGCCGTTTCGGCGCCAGCTTCGAGCAGGTGTGCCACCGCCTGACCACCCTGGAACGGCGCGGCGCCCGCGGGGTGCCCTTCTTCTTCATCCGGGTCGACAACGCCGGCAACGTCTCCAAACGTCTGAGCGGCGGCGGATTTCACTTCGCCCGATTCGGCGGCACCTGTCCGCGCTGGATCGTGCACGATGCGTTTCGCATGCCCGGCCAGATCCGTACCCAGATCGCGGCCATGTCGGACGGTTCGCGGTTCTTCACAATCGCTCGAACCGTCGATCAGATCGAGTCCCGCACCTGGGAACAACCGCCGCAACACGCCATCGGATTGGGATGCGATATCCGGGACGCCGGACAGCTCGTCTATGCGGACGGCCTCGACCTCGGCAGCGAGCGGACAGCGACGCCGATCGGTGTCGCATGCCGTGTCTGCGAGCGCCTGGACTGCCAGCAGCGGGCGCATCCGCCGCTCAACTATCGCTTGAAAATCGACGAGAACGTGCGGCGCAGCACGCCATTCACGTTTACGCCGGCGTGATGGGTCTCGGACCGTCACTGCACGCGGTTGGCCGTGCCGGGACTCCCGACAGCGGCACAGGGTGGTCGCGGTGAACTCGTAGGCGCGTCCCCACCGGATGCGGGTGGCTGGTGCCTACACGGCCGACCTGATGCTGTCGGGATGTTCGCGCGTTGTCGGTTGCTGCGCCCTAGCGGCCCAACGCGCACTGGCCGCGATACCGCCGAAGGGGAACAGATGAATCTGTTCGATATTGCTGTCGGGGCGAAGGCTTGTGAAATCGTCAACGGCGGCCACCAGGTCGTCCGGCGAATAGGGTTGGAGCAGCTTCGTCAGATCACGGGCCCGTTTCCTCAGAACCGACAAGGACGGGCCGATTCCGCAACTGAGCGCATAGCGGATGAGCGTCTTGAGCTTGGCGGGGCCCGCAACACCCACGTGGACCGGCAAGGTCGCCTCCATGGCCTGCAAGCGGTTGGCCCAAGCGACGATCGGTGCCGGATCGAAGGCGAACTGGGTGACCACGGCCATTCGGCAGTCGGTCCCGTCCCGGGCGAACCTGTCCTTCCAGAGCAACGTTTCGTCGACCAATTGGGTACCGCCGTTCGGGTCAATGTCGCGGTTGCCTTCGGGATGGCCCGCGACATGGAGCCTGGTGTACCCGAGCCGGTCGAAGAGCCCCGTTTCCAGAAGTTCGATGGCGCTGGAATAGGCGCCGGCCGGGACTGACACATCCCCGCCGATCACCAGCGCTTCCTCGACGCCCGCCTCTCGGTACCGTCCCAGCCAGCTCTCCAGGGTCGATCTGCTGTCGACCAGGCGCGCGGGAACATGAGGCATCACTGGAAAGCCCTGTTCGCACAGACGTTGGGCGGCAGTGACCATGTCCTCGATCGGGGTTCCCGGGACATGGGCGATATAGATTCGGGTTCCTGTCGGCAGCAGCTCGCGAAAGTCGGTCTCCAGTGCCGCTGTCCTGGGCAGCGCTTCGATCGAGAAACCTTCAGTGATCTTCATGGTCACTGTCCTTGGCCTGTTGATCGCAAGGCAAAACGGGCACGAAGCGTCACGACTTCACGTGATGTCTCGAGCACCGCGGTCTTGCCGCCGTGCCGGGTGCCACGACCGCTCAGGATCGGAGAAGTCGCGCAACCTAGCACGCGCTGCTCAGGTGACCCACCGCAGCGAACATAGATTGCCGGGGCATTGGCGTGGAGGACGCATTCCGCGTCCATCGCAACGGCGGTTGCGTGGTCGAGACCGCCGGTCGGATCGGGCGGCGGTAGACACATCGTTCGCATGGCCGAGCAACACGAAGAACGCGAATGTTCCGGTATCCGACCGGTGGCTTGCGGTCGCTGACGCACCTGGCCGCGCCGCCTGATGTCCGGCCGAACGGACGACTCCGCCGCCCCGCGGCGTGCCAGCTTCGCGGATGGCTAGCCCGCAGCCGGGTCGACGCCCAAGGAAATCACGGTGGCGGCAAGGGCCTCCGACCGGCGCCTAGAAGAACACGTAGGAGCGGACCACGACGTTCTTGCGGCAGGGTGCGTCGATGGGCGTGGTCGGATCGATGCAGGCGGTGTGGAACGACCAGCGTGAAACCGAGCCGTCCGTGACCGAGTCGTAGCACTTCAGCATCGACACCTCGGTCGGTTTCTGCTGGGGAATCCAGTACCATTCGTGTTCGGACCGGTAGGTGAAGCGGGTGGTCTCACCGACACGGTCGTCGTAAATGCGGTAATTGGTGATGTAGGGCTGGTCCGCGAACGACGGCCAGGCGCAGAGGACGAACGGGAACTGGCCCACCGTCTCCATCGGCTTGGCGAGATTGATCGACATGAACCGCCGCGACATCTTCGCGTCGGCTTCGGCCTCGGTGTAGTGCTGCGTGCGTCCGAAGTTCCGCAGGTTCTTCGTCAGCAGTTCGCGACAGCGGACGCGGCCACTGTTGTCGTTCAGATCGTTGTGCACAAGGTTGGCGTATCTGGCGTTCACGCCCGGGTTCTTGGCGTCCTGGTCCTCCGTGCGGTCGCCCTCGTAGTTCTTGTTAAAGACGTCGTGGTTGTAGACCAGCGCGTCGGTCGCACCGGGAAAGAACTCCAGGAGAAGCTTCTCGATCTCCGGATAGAAGACGCGCTGAACCTCAGCTGAGTCGTAGAAGTCCGCGCACTTGGATTCGAGGTGGGCCAGCGACACACCGAGCTTGTCCATGCACTCGGGGCTGTTCACGGACAGCCCGGGGTAGTACTCGCCGATCCGCCGGGCGTCGCGCATCACCTGCGGGAAATAGAGGTTGCGCCGCTGGAGGTCGTCCTCGGCCTGTCGCAGTATCTTCGTTTCGTCGGAGCGGGCCGGGTCGCGCCAGAGCGAGTTGGAGGGCACGACGGTGTAGGACGGCTCCTCGTAAACGGTGTAGCGCAGCGGCAGCGCCAGGCCGCCCTCGGGGGCTTCGATCCCGTTCGCCCGAATGTAGTCCAGGCATTCCGCGTACTTCCGGAACCCGACCCCCCACTTGGTCTGGATCGGGCCCGGAGGTGCGTTTCCCAGCTCCTCGACAAACGCCCGCGCTTGGCCATCCGCGATCTGCTTGAAGGCCGCGTCCAGCGCAGCACCGGTGCCCGCGTCCCCACCGCGTTCGAATGACATGTAGGACACGCCGCCATTTGCGGCGATCGGCGGTGGCTGGCCTTCCGTGAGTTCGAAGGTTGGCACGTAGGCCGACGACACTGCCTCCGCGTCCGCCGCAACGTGGGTCTCGATGGCTTCGTGCTGGTCCATGACATGCGTTCTCCCGCCGAAGGTCGCCCATCGTGGCACACCGGACCTGCATTTTCTAGCGGTTCGGCAGGCCAGCTGCGCGCCGCTGGATCGACCCGGCGGCCGCGGCGCTCAGCACCGATTCAGGGGGTTAGCTTGGGGGGCTGCGCCCCGCCGCGCATCGAGTCGCGGTTTGGTTCCGGGCCCCTGGTCATACAGGGTCGGTTCCGCCCTCTCGGGTCTGTGCGCATGTGTCAAACTTTCAATGCGGCTGCTCTACGCGGTGACGCTTCGCGTATACATTTCCCCGATCACGTCGACGATGATCGCTCCCCACATGATCGTGGCTTCCCAGTGCTGCAGTTGGTCATCCGGCCTGCCGCCGCAGCGGCCCTATCCGGAGCGGCGCCCGCACCTTATTCTGGATTGCAGTCCTGGGCCCGATTCGTATCTGCCAGGGAAACCGGGCGCCGGAGGGAGCCGATGAACGGAGAGGATCTCTGTTTCGCTCCCGCGAGCGTGCTGGCGTCGGCCGTCGCGGCGCGCGAACTCTCACCAGTGGAAATCGTTGACACGGTGCTGAGCCGCATCGAGCGGCTTGAACCGAGGCTCAATGCATTCGCCACGCTCACGGCCGAACGGGCCTCCGACGCTGCGAGGCAGGCGGAAGCCAAGGTGATGTCGGGCGCTGCGCTCGGCGCCCTCCACGGCGTTCCGGTCACGATCAAGGACCTGACCAATACGGCCGGAATTCCGACCGAACGAGGCTCCTTCACTTCGCAAGGGGTGATCCCCACCGAGAACGCTCCGTGTGTGGAACGCCTCGAGGCGGCCGGCGCGATATCGCTGGGCAAGACGACAACGTCTGAGCACGGGTGGAAGGGGGTCAGCCAGAGTCCGCTGACCGGCATCACGCACAATCCCTGGGCCCACGGAATGAATGCCGGCGCATCCTCGGCGGGCGCCGGGGCTGCTGCGGCCGCCGGCTACGGCCCGCTTCACCAGGGCTCGGACGGCGCCGGTTCCATTCGCATGCCGAGCCACTTCTGCGGCGTCTTCGGCCTGAAGCCGAGCTATGGTCGCGTGCCGCATCTTCCCATCGGCAATGTCGACCAGGCGAGTCACGTGGGGCCGATGACCCGGACGGTCATGGACGCGGCGCTGATGCTCCGCACGATCGCAGGCCCGCATCCGCTTGATCACTACAGTCTCGAGGCACAGCCTGCCGACTACCCGGTCCTCCTTGGCGAGGGCGAGCAGCTGTCGGGCGCCAGGATCGCCTACAGCCCCGACCTCGGCCATGCCCGCGTCGACGCCGAGGTGGCGGAGTTGGTGGTGGCGGCGGTCAAGGTGTTTGCCGGCTTCGGCGCCGAGATCGAGGAGATCGTCCCGGCCTGGGGACCGGACGGCCCAGAGATCGGCCGGTTCTTCTGGGCAGCGCATGAAACCAATTTCGCCGGGTATCTCGAAGAGTACGGTGACCGGATGGATCCCGGACTGGTCGCCTGCATCCGGGACGGCCAGGGCTATCGCGCCGAGGACTACCTGGCCATGCGGGGGCGCAAGCTCGCCTACGTGGAGGCGATCCAGCGCTTCTTCACGGATTACGATTTCCTGCTGACGCCCGCTGTCTCGGTCGCGGCATTTCCGGCAGACCAGCTGTCGCCGTCGGACTGGCCGCAGCACGAATGGAACTGGCTGCAATGGGCGCAGTTCAGCTACCCGTTCAACATGTCGCACAACCCGGCTGCGTCGGTACCCTGCGGATTCACGCCTGCCGGCCTGCCGGTCGGGCTGCAGATCGTGGGACGCCGGCTGGACGATCTCGGCGTCCTGCAGGCCGCGGCCGCCTTTGAGGCGGCGCGGCCCTGGGCCCAGCACCGCCCGCAGCTTTGAGCCGATCCTTCAGGCCGGTCGACCAGTCGGCGTCCGAACCGATTGCGGATCTTGGAAGAGGTCCCGCGCCAGGTCGGCGTCGCCGGCACGTTCAGTGAGGGGACCATCTGGGTCGGCTACCAGGCCGTCACGTCGCGCCAGGGCATCGTGCGTCGATCGCGGGCTTTCATTGCGCAAGCGATCGGCGAACACCGGCCATCGCGGGACGGTAGAGTAGGGGAGAGGGAAACCGCGGCGATCAGCCTGGAGTGGCGGGCCGGACGGCTGTCCAGAACCATGCATCCGGGCGAAGCTGCGAATGCGGGAGGCGACAGGCGATGAACGAAGGCGCGATGAGCAACGTCACCATCGGGGCCGAGACACTCCAGGACCTCTACGTCACCATGCGCCGCATCCGCGCCTTTGAGGACAAGACTGCCGACCTGTTCGAGGAAGGCGTCGTCAAGGGCACGGCGCACAGCTACAAGGGCGAGGAGGCCATCGCCGCCGGGGTCTGCGAAGCGCTCCGCGATGACGACATCATCGCTTCCTACCATCGGGGCCACGGTCATTGCATCGCCAAGGGCGCTCGCATCGACCGCATGATGGCCGAGTTGATGGGTCGCCAGACCGGCTACTGCCAGGGGCTCGGCGGCTCCATGCACATTGCCGACATGGAGCTCAACATCATGGGCGCCAACGGCATTGTGGGGGCCGCCATGCCGCTTGCCACTGGCGCGGGCCTGGCCGCCAAGCTGCAGGGGACCGACCGGGTAGCGGTGGCGTTTTTCGGCGATGGCGCTTCCAACCAGGGCGTCTTCCACGAATCGCTCAATCTGGCGGCCGTGTGGAAGCTGCCGGTGATTTTTGTGTGCGAGAACAACCAGTACGCGCTCTCGACCTCGTACCGGAACACAACCTCGGTTTCCCAGGTCGCGAACCGGGCGGCTTCCTACGAAATTCCCGGCATCACGGTGGACGGCAACGACGGGGTGGAGGTCTACCTGGTGCTGCGCGAAGCGGTGGAGCGCGCCCGGGCCGGGGAGGGCCCAACGCTGATCGAGGCGATGACCTACCGTCACGGCCAACACTCGCTCCGCGTCAACTTGCGGGATCCGCGTCCGGAGGAAGAGCTCGAGTCGTGGCTGGACCGCGACCCCATCGCACGCATGGAAAAGCGGCTCACCGGCGAAGGCGGCTTCACCGACGAGCAGCTCAGCGAAACCGGCCGGGCGGTGGAAGAGGAGCTGGAAACCGCCGTCAGCTACGGCCGTGACAGCCCGGAGCCTCCGGTCCAGGTGATGCTGGATGCGGTCTACGCCCCGCACGCGGCGCATACCGAACCAGGGCCCGACACGGAGCGAACGCTTTCCTACCCCGAAGCGCTCAACGAGGCGCTGAACCAGGAAATGCTGCGGGACGACCGCGTCTTCCTCATGGGCGAGGACGTCGGCGCCACCGGCGGCATCTTCGGTGTCTCCACCGGACTGATGGACCGGTACGGGCCGGAGCGGGTTCGCGACACGCCGATTTCCGAGGCCACGTTCGTCGGTTGCGGCGTCGGCGCTGCCATCGCCGGGATGCGGCCGGTAGTGGAGATCCAGATCTTTGACTTCGTGGCGCTCACCATGGACATGCTGGTCAACCAGGCGGCGAAATTCCGCTTCATGCTGGGCGGCAAGCCGTCCGTGCCCCTGGTGGTGCGCGGTCCCCAGGGTGGCGGGATCCGCCTCGCGGCCCAGCACAGCCAGAGTCTGGAAGCCTGGTTCACCCATGTGCCGGGATTGGTGGTGGCAGCGCCGTCGACCCCGTATGACGCGAAGGGGTTGCTCGTTGCCGCAATCCGCGATGACAACCCGGTGATCTTCCTCGAGCAGAAGCTTCTCTATGTCGGCGCGACGGGTCCGGTGCCGGAGGAACTCTACGCCATCCCCCTCGGCAAGGCGGACATCAAGCGCGAAGGCACGGATGTGACCGTCGTGGCAACGTCTGCGATGGTGCCCCGGGCGTTGAGCGCCGCCACGGTGCTGGAGCGCGATGGCATCAGTGTGGAGGTCGTTGACCCCCGCACGCTGCAGCCGCTGGACGAGGAGACGATCCTCGCGTCCGTGCGCAAGACCAATCGCCTCCTCGTCGTGCACGAAGCCTGCGTGCGCGGCGGCTTTGGCGCAGAGGTTGCCGCCATGGTGGGGACCAAGGCCTTCGATCATCTTGATGCCCCGGTGGCGCGGCTGGGCGCCCCCCATACGCCGATGCCCTACAACGACCGCCTCGAGCTCGAGGTCATCCCTTCTCAGGAACGGATCGTGGAGGCGGTGCGGGCGTTGCTGTAGGTCACCGGGATCGTTGGCTCCCGCAAGCCTTCACTGCTTTCCTGGAATAACCATTAAAGCAAATCCTTGGAGGGAGTATCTTTCCTTCGTCTAGCTGACGGACCACTGCCTCCTAGCGGATGATTGCTGAATCGGGCGCTGGAGACCTGGAGGCAGAGAATTGAAGCCACCACGGATTGACACGGTCGCCCAGATCAGTCAGACCTTTGCAACAGTCTCCTCGCTGGACGGGGGGAGGCGCAACGGTCTGTAACAACGCTCAATTTCCGTGGTTCGTGTGACGGGGGCCGTTGGCGGAAAGCGAATCGGCGACGCGCCGGGTGTGGAACCACTTTCCAAGACGGAGAATTGTCTCGTCATCACCCCGACGGCCGACGAGGTGGATCCCCACGGGCAGCCCGGCCGGCCCCACCGCGCCAGGAATCCCGGCAATCGGGACGTTGAGAAGTGTCCACATCGCCTGGAAAACGGGACTTCCCGTCGCCGAAATGCCCTCGGGCGCTTCGCCCACGACACTCGGACAGAGAAAAGCGTCCCGATCGCCGAAGGCGTGGTTGATTGAAGCCCGGCACTCCTCAGTGTGGGTGCGCAGGGCCTTCTCCTGATCCTTGGGCACAGCGAAACCGGCCTCGATCATTCCGCGAAGCACCGGGCTCATTCGGTCCCGATGGTGCCGGTAGTCCTCGCCCAGGCTCCGGGTGAGCGCGGCCTTGAGGATGGTGGCATGGGTCTCGAGCAAACTATCGAACGAAGACGGCAGGCGAACCTCCTGGACGTCGGCACCGATCGATCTCAGCTGCTCCGCCGCCGCCTCGACGGCATCGATGCTCGCCTGCTCTGCATGGGGCCACATCGGCGTCCGGCAGAGCCCGATTCTCGGTTTGCGGCCGATGCCGTCGTCCAGCGGCCGCGGCGTGTGGTCATGGACGATGGCGAAGAAGGTCGCGAGATCGTCGAAATCCCGTCCGAAATAGCCAAGCGTGTCGAAGTCGGGTTCCAGCTGCAGCATCCCGGAAATGTCCGTGATGCCTCGCGTCGGCTTGAATGCGCAGATGCCGCAGAACGCGGCCGGCCGAATGAGGGAACCGGAGGTCTGGCTGCCGAATGCGACCGGCACCATCGAATCGGCGACCGCGGCTGCGGATCCGCTCGAAGAGCCGCCGGGGGTGTGGGCGAGGTTGAGCGAGTTCCGGGTCTTGCCCGGATGGTAGAGCGCGTACTCGGTGGTGACGGTCTTCCCCATCATGACTGCCCCGGCCGCCTTCATCTTGGCGACGCAGGCCGCGTCCTTGGTTGGCCGGCGTCCGGCGCGAATCGGCGTGCCGCATTCGGTCGGCAGGTCCACGGTGTCGATAATGTCCTTGACGCCAAACGGTATGCCGTGAAACGGACTCTTGGGTTCGGTCGCATCGGCGACGCGGGCGGCGTTCAACGCCAAGTTCTCATCGAGATGTGCCCAGGCGCAGACTTCTCTTTCCCTGGCGTGGATCCGTTCAAGGCAGGATTCGACGAGCTGCACCGAGGTGAGTTCGCCGCTCGCCATCCGGACCGCCGCCTCCGTCGCGGTGATCGTGTACGGATCTGACACGTCTTTTCCCTTCGATGCTTATCTGGAGAGTCTTAGGGAGTATTCAGGGTCCTGCCGCCATGGATCACGGAGGGTGGTGTCGGGTGGAAAGAGCGGCCTGTCGAGCTGGTCCACCGCTTCCTAGTGGTCGCCGAAATGCCGCTTCCAGATGGGTCCCACGACGGGGTGTTCGCGAACCCGGTTCTTGATTTCGGTGAGGCGCGGCACCTCGACCTCGCCGTGATGCCAGACGAGGAGCATGGCCAGATAGATGTCCGCAACGGTCAGCTCCTCGCCGAGCAGGAAGGGTCCCTCGACATGCGCCTCGACCAGGGCGAGCGCCTCGTCCAGGCGCTGGATGGCGGCGCTCCGCAGCGCATCATGGCCGTCGGAGTCATGCGTGAAGCGGAAAGGGTAGCCCCGCCGCAGTACAGCTTCGTAAAGGTTGACGTTCGCGAAGGTTGTCCAGCGCAGGAACGACGCATGTGCCGGCGTGCCTGCTTCGGGGGCGAGGCGTTTGTTCGGGAAGCAAAGCGCAAGGTGAACCAGGATCGCCGACGTCTCCGTCATGGTTGTCCCGTCCGGGAGGATCAGCGTCGGTAGCTGGCACCAGGGATTGGTTTCGCGAAAGCTCGCGGGCAGCGGCGTGCCCGCCTTCGAATCCAGCTCGATCAGCACGAACGGCGCGTCCGCCAGCGTGAGCGCAGCTTCGACCACGAACCCGCCTGAACCCGGGCGGTTGTAGAGGGTGTAGCTCACGGCAACGTCCTTTGCGCCGGCATCGCGTTGGCCGGCGCCATGGTCGCGGCATTAGCGCCGTTGCGGCCCGGCTCGCGCAGGCCGCGGGCGTCCACCCGCCCTCGACTGGGGACAAGCGCCAAGGGTGATAGCCGGCCGCGCCGCGACACGCGTGTGTCCGTCTTCGTCAGGCCGCGTCGCCGGTTTTCCGCTCAGCCCGCCGCCGGTGGAGCACTGGTTCGGTGTAACCGGAGGGCTGCTCCCGGCCCTGGAAGACGAGCTCGCAGGCGGCATTGAATGCGGGCCCGTCAAAGCCCGGCGCCATCGGCGTGTAGGCCGGGTCGTCGGCGTTCTGCCGGTCGACCATCTGGGCCATCTTGCGCATCGTCGCCTGTACCTCGTCCTCGGAGCAGACCCCGTGGCGCAGCCAGTTGGCCATGTGCTGGCTGGAGATCCGGCAGGTGGCACGGTCTTCCATGAGGCCGATGTCGTTGATGTCCGGAACCTTCGAGCAGCCGATGCCCTGGTCCACCCAGCGGACGACGTAGCCAAGGATGCCTTGGGCGTTGTTCTCCAGTTCGGCGCGAATGTCCTCCGGCGTCCAGTTGGGGCGGGGCGCCACCGGGATTGACAGGATGCTGCGCAGATCGGCCCGCGTCCGGCCGGCAATTTCTTCCTGACGCTCCGCGACGCTGACTCGGTGGTAGTGGGTCGCATGCAGGGTGGCGGCGGTGGGCGAGGGCACCCACGCCGTGTCGGCGCCGGCCGTCGGGTGCCCGATCTTCTGCTCCAGCATCTCGGCCATGAGATCCGGCATGGCCCACATGCCCTTGCCGATCTGGGCACGGCCGCGCAGGCCGCAGGTGATGCCGATGTCGACGTTCCAGTCCTCGTAGGTGCGCAGCCAGGACGCGGCCTTCATGTCCGCCTTGCGGATCATTGGACCGGCTTCCATCGACGTATGGATCTCGTCCCCAGTGCGATCCAGGAAGCCGGTATTGATGAACGCCACCCGCCGGTGCGCTGCTCGGATGCACTCCTTGAGATTGACGGTGGTGCGCCGCTCCTCGTCCATGATGCCGATCTTGATCCGGTAGCGCTCGAGGCCCAGCAGGTCCTCGACACGGCCGAACAGGGTATTCGCGAACGCGACTTCCTCCGGCCCGTGCATCTTGGGCTTCACGATGTAGATGGAGCCGGCCCGGCTGTTACCATGAGCTGTATCGCCCTTGAGGTCGTGGAGCGCGATCAGGGACGTGAACACCGCATCGAGGATGCCCTCCGGCGCCTCGCGGCCTTCTCCGTCCAGGACCGCCGGACAGTCCATCAGGTGACCGACATTGCGGACGAGCATCAGCGAGCGGCCCGGCAGCGTGATCTCGCCGCCGTCGGCACCGATGTAGCGGCGCTCGGGGTTGAGGCGGCGCTCGACCGTCTGCCCGCCCTTGTCGAAGCTCGCGGTGAGGTCGCCCTTGATCAGGCCGAGCCAGTTGCGATACGCGAGAACCTTGTCTTCGGCGTCGACGGCGGCGATGGAATCCTCGCAGTCGACGATCGTCGTCACGGCCGATTCGAGCACGACGTCCGAAACGCCCGCCTTGTCCGTCCGGCCGACTGGATGGGTTCGGTCAATCGCGATTTCGATGTGCAGCCCGTTGTGGCGCAGCAGCACGGCCTCGGGAGCCGCCGGGTCACCCCGGTAGCCGGCGAGGACGCCGGGTCCGGCCAGGCGGGTCGCACCGCCTGGCATGTCCGCAGACAGGGTCCCGCCCTCGACCCGATAGGCGAGGACGTCGCCATGCGAGCCGCTGGCCAGTGGCACTGCCTCGTCCAGGAAATTCCGCGTCCACGCGATGACCTTCTCGCCGCGGGCCGGGTTGTACCCGCCGACCCGGGTCGCGCCTTCCTCCTCCGGAATGGCATTGGTTCCGTAGAGGGCGTCGTAAAGGCTGCCCCAGCGCGCGTTGGCGGCATTGAGGGCGTAGCGTGCGTTGGTCACCGGCACGACGAGCTGGGGCCCCGCAATCTGCGCGATCTCCTCGTCGACATGGGACGTCTCGATGCTGAAATCGGGCCCCTCGGGCACGAGATAGCCGATGTCGGCGAGAAAGCCACGGTAGTCGTCGGGATCCACGGGCTGGCCGCGGCGGGCGCGGTGCCACGCGTTGATCTCGGCCTGCAGCGCCCCGCGACGGGCAAGGAGGTCGCGGTTCACGGGCGCGAGGTCGTGGAGGAGAGCGTCGAAGTCTTGCCAGAAGGCGTCACTCGCGAGGTTAAGTCCCGGCAGAACCTCATTCTGGACAAAGGCGTGCAGCTCGACCGCGATCTGGCTTTGTCCGACTCGCACTCTTTCGACCATGGTACCGACGCTCCGAACTGCGGGGTTGCAGGTCTAACAAGACTGGCTTCACACGGCAATCGCGCGAATTGATCGAGAAGTGGGCGCAAGGGGACCGGCACGGTGATTTAGGAGACCGGCGACCTGCGCGTTCGAACGTGCGCCGGTCACCGGATTACGGCGAATGCGGGTCCTGATCCGCAGATCGACAGCAGTGGCGGCTAGAGCTGGCCGGCCGCACCTGCATCCGTGAAGGCATCGAGATACGCGGGGTCATCGAACCGGGCCGGCAGGAAGGCCGGGGCGTAGCGGGGCAGGGGTGTTTCGCAGACATGGGCCGCGAGCAACTCGCCTCCCGCGCAGGCACCCATGATTCCGAAGCCCGAGTAGGCAGCGTTCACGAAAGCGCCGGTGACGGAGAGGGGACCCACCAGGGGTCGATTCTCCGGCGTCTTCGTGTAGTAGCCGCCGTCGAGAGTCATGCGCGGCAGCCGCGAGAAATAGCGCTTCAGCGAAGGCAGCATGCGTGACCAGCCGCGCAACGCGACCTCCGGCAGATGCTCGTCGGTCGGTATCGGGAACACCGGGGGGACGCTGTCGGTGTCGTAGGACCACAGCATCAGCAGCCACTGGTTGCCGGGCGTCCCTTCGGGTCGGCCGTGCACGCCGGCCGGCAGAATCTCGATGAGCCGGCGTGTCCTGGCATCGGCAGCGAGATCGGCCCGCTCTTCGTCCGACCACTCCAATTGAACGGGATCGGCCCATATCAGGAGGGGCGCGTCGCCGGGAACGGCCTGCTCGCTGTCGCGGAACGACACCTTCACATGGCACTCGCAGGCAACCGGAAGCTTGACGTCGAGCTGGCCAGCGACGTCGGCGAGGTGCGGGCCGGGCGACAGCACCAGTGTTGGGGTGGCGATCGTCGTCGCCGCGCCTGGCCCCTCCACCGCCACCGAGCGCACGCGACCGCCGCGCGTGTCGACGTCGGTCACGCGTCCCCGAATCAGATCCACGCCGTGCGCCCGCGCCTGCTCGAGCATCCACATGCCCAGCTGCTGCGCGCTCAGCCAACCGCACCGCCGTGCATGCAGCACCGCGACGACCGAGGAATCGAGGTAGGGAAATTCGGCGCGGATGAGGGCGGGGTCGGTGATCAGGTCAGCCCCGGACGGGACGCCTTCGAAGCCATGGGCCGGCGATCGGAGATAGGAACCGTTCGACACGGGGCGGTCGTGGACGCGAAGCGGTCCGGCGCCCAGCGCCTGCGCTTCGCCTGCGAGAGCATGCAACGTGGTGATGCGCGAGGGCTCGGCCGTGGCAAAGAGATAGCCGCGACGGTTCAGCCGCAGTCTTCCATGGCTCTCTCGCTCGTGCCGCTCGAGCAGGTCAATGCTGCGGTTCATGAACGCGACCATTGCGTCGCCCGGGCCCGGCCACCAGTTGCGATAACACTCGGTCGACTTATCGCTGGTGAGCCCCAGCGGATCGCCGGCGTCGACGATGACCACTCTCTTGGTGCCCTGCCGCACCGCGAGATGGAACGCCGCAGAGACGCCGGCGATCCCCGCGCCGACGATGACGACTTCGGCCGCCCGCCCGTTCATGCCGGGGATCCGGCAACCGCCATGGGCAGCCGGTCACGTCGGAGTCGCATTCGGTAAGATTTGGGCGCCGCGATTGTCCGGGACGGTCGCCGGGGGAGGGTACCAGGCATGCAGTACGCCGAGACCATTCTCGATCTCATCGGCAATACGCCGCTGGTCAAGCTGAATCGCATGGCTGATTCGCGCATGGCGACGGTCCTGGCCAAGCTCGAGCAATACAACCCTGCGGGATCGGTCAAGGACCGAATGGCCTGGAACATGATTCGCCGGGCAGAGGAGGCAGGCCTGCTCGGGCCGGGATCGACGCTGGTGGAAAGCACCTCGGGCAACACCGGGCTCGGACTCGCGATGGCGGCAGCGGTGCGCGGGTACCGCTGCATCTGCACGATGCCGGACAAGATGAGCAAGGAGAAGGTCGACATGCTCAAGGCGTACGGCACCGAGGTCATCATCACCCGCACCGACCTGCCGCACGATCACCCCGAAAGCTACGTGGAAGTCGCCAAGCGCGTCGCATCGGAAACCCCGAGCGGCTTCTACACCGACCAGTACTACAACATGGACAACCCCGAGGCCCACTACCTGACGACCGGCCCTGAAATTTGGGAGCAGACCGATGGCCAGATCGACGCCTTGGTGGGCGGGATCGGCACTGGGGGCACCATCTCGGGTGCGGCGAAGTACCTGCGGGAGAAGGCCGCCGAAGCGGGTCGCTCGCTGTTCGTCTCGTGCCCCGACCCGATCGGCAGCATGTACTACGACGCGTTCAACGAGCGCGAGATTCGCGAGCCGGGGATCTACCGGGTCGAGGGGATCGGCCATGACTTCATGGTCGGGACCCTGGACTTCTCGGTCATCGACGAGGTGATCGAGGTATCGGACAAGGACTCGTTCGTCGCCGCGCGCGAGCTGGCCCGTCGCGAGGGCATCTTCGCGGGCGGTTCCGCCGGTACCGCGGTGCACGGCGCACTCGATGTCGCCCGCCGCCTGGGCCCTGGGAAGATCGTCGTCGTGATCATCCCCGATTCGGGTGACCGCTACCTCAGCAAGTGCTTCGACGACGAGTGGATGCGCGACATGGGCTATCTCGGCCCCGAGCAGCGTCTGGGCACGGTGCGGGAGCTGCTCGAGTTCAAGCCCGGTCAGGTTGAGTTTGCGCGTGGTGACGAGACCATCGCCGACGTCGCCAAGCGCATGGCAGAGCTCGGCATCTCGCAAATGCCGATCCACACGAGCGACGCACGTGATCCCTTGATGATCATCCACGAGGTCGACTTGCTCCAGGGCATGGTACGGGGCGAGTGCACGGCCGACGGCGATGTCCTCCGGGCCGCGAAGCCCATGCACGGGATGGTGGGGCTCGATGACTCGCTGGCCAAGGTGCAGGACGTCTTCGACGAGGAGAACGTGGCCATGGTGGTCGAAGGCAGCGATGTCGTCGGCGTGATCTCGAAGATCGACATGGTGGAGTTCCTCGCCGCACGGAGCTGAGGCTTCAGGTAGCCCGGCCGGCTTGCTGGACGTTTGCGACCGGCCAATCGCGGAGTCACGGCCGGACCTGCTTCACGGCTGCTCGTCCTGAATTGATTCCGCGAGCGAGGCGACGCTTCGAGTGATTCGCGGTGCGCGGATTGGACGGATTCCTGAACAAGATAGTGCGGCCGACGGCTCCCCGAACCGGGGCATGTGTCAAGCGCCCGCCGATCGGAGCGACGCATCGTCCACAGCCGGCGCAACCGGCACCCCCTGCCGCCGGGGCGGTACCCGGGCAGCGATCACCTGAGGGCTGTTGTCTTGGTTTGGCTGCACCTGCCGTTCGGCGAGAGCGTGGCGCGCTCCAACGCAGCCGTACTTCTCGAAGCGCCGAAACTGCCCTAGCGGTCAACGAACCCGACCGACTGGACCGGCGGACGTCGCGGGTACTCGCATCATCAAGATCAGGAGAGACACTATTGAATCATATGAGACATAATTGTATCATTAGAGTGTCATGTCGGGAGTGTCTCCTGTGCAACCAAGAGATTCGCAGACCCTGTCACCGCCAAGGCGACGACCAAGCCGCGCAGCCATTATCGATGCTGCCGTGGGTGTTCTTGCGGGAAACCCGGATGCGTCTTTGACGACGATTGCCGAGGCAGCAGGGGTAGGCCGCGCCACCCTCTATCGGCATTTTCCGGGCCGAAGCGATCTGATCGACGCGATCAGCCGGCAGGCAATCGAGGAAACCGATGCAGCCGTGCGCGCCATCCGCTGGGAAAACACGACCAGCAGCGAGTTCCTCCTCGCCGTCTTCGAAGCGATGGTTCCCCTTGGCGACCGTTACCACTTTCTCATGGTGATGGCGCCTGCTGCCGCCGGCAGCGAGGTGGGAGAGGCCTACGCCCGCCAGCTCCGCGAAGTCGAAGAAATGATGCACTGGATGAGGCGGGACGGCACGCTGGCGCCGGACGTGCCGATCGACTGGGCAGTGCTGATCGTCGACTCCCTGATCTATGCGGCCTGGTCGGCTGTGCGCGACGGCTCCATTGCCCCGCGGCACGCGGCCGCGCTCGCCTGCCGCACATTCCTGTCCGGCCTGTCGAGGGGCGGATGATGGCCTTTTCCGATGTGCGCCGGCGAGCCGCCCAGCTCGGCTTCAAGCCGCTCACCGTCACCGTGCTTGTGGCACTGCTGACCGCGACGCTCTTGGAATGGTATTGGCCGTGGGGATTGCTCTTTCTCTACTGGGTGGTCGTCGGTCTCCGGCAGCGGGAGGCATTCCTGATCGAGCGCATTGCGAAGGGACGCAACCCCATCCTTTATTGGTGCATCAACGGGATGTGGGCCTGGTTTGGCCTCTGGACTCTGTACGCAGATCTGGCTTGGCGGCTGGCCTAGGCGCAGGTCGAGCGAAGGAGCAGCGTTCCCGCAAACAATGGACACCAAGCACGCAATGAAGAACGCAGCGGGCGGGCGAGGCCGGACCGGCCACACGATGCCGGACCAGCCCGCGCAGCAGCTGCCGCGCGACGCCTACGTGAGTCGGGCGTGGTTTGAGCGTGAGCGTCGCGACTTGTTTGGGCGCTGCTGGACCTACGCGGGAGTGGCACAGGATCTTGCGATGTCCGGCGACTACGTGACGGTGTCGGTCGGCGACTATCCCCTGATGGTCCTCCGTGATGAGAGCGGAACGCTCCGCGCCTTTCACAACCTGTGTCGACATCGGGGGACGGAACTCGTCGAGGGCTCCGGACGGCTGGACCGGGCGCGCATTTCGTGCCCGTATCACCGCTGGACCTACGACCTAGACGGGTCGTTGCGTGCAGTGCCGATGCATGCGCGATGTTTCGCCGACCTGGACACCGATGCGTACTCCCTGCTCCCGGCGGCAATCGGCGAGCTGGGGGGGCTGATCTTCGTAAACCCAGATCCCCAAGCGGATTTCGTGGCCTGGCACGCCGACCTGGAATCAGTTCTCTGGCCGCACCGGTTCGAGCGAATGAGCGCCGGGCTCGAGTTGACCTACGAGATCCACTGCAACTGGAAGGTATTCTTGGAAAACGCCATCGACGGGTACCACCTGGCGTACCTGCACAGCGAGACGCTCGGAGGCCCGCGTGCCGACCGCAATGTCTGGGATGTGCACGGCCGCCATTTGGTCTGGTACTCGACGGAGACCGGTCGAAAGACCTGCCTGCCCGAAGGGATCGCTCGGGCCGGGATCGATACCGGTCAACTTCCCATAGAGGGCGCTGAAACAGGCGAATACGGCGGTGTGTTCGTACTGTTTCCGAACACCATCGTGACGGCCACGCCAACTGAGCTGGTCGTGTCGAGACTGGATGCCGTGACGGCCGACCTCACCCGCTTGCACACGCGCGCGTGGGGACGGAAGGGCGGGGAGTGGAGAAGGTGGCTCGGCGGAGAGAACGTCGAGGACATGCCCGGTTACGACCCTGCCAGCGGTCTGCTTCGACTCTCGTGCCTCAAGCAGCATCCGCTCGAGATCGGGGACTTCCACTGGGAAGACGTGTGGATTTGCGAAAAGCTGCAGCGCTCGTTGCGCTCGCCGGCGTACCGGTGTGGGCGCCTCGCCGCCGGAGCCGGCGCCGAGGCACCGCTGGAGTTCTTTCAGCGCAACGTGCTGGACTACCTCACACCGGTTCCAGGCTCGACCCAGGACAGCTTCGCTGCCCAGCCCGCCGAAGCGGTGCTCGGCAGCGGGTAGCGCCGCACCGGAAGCTGCCTCGAGTCCGCTGTCTTCGCTGTTCGGAGTGGTCGCGCGCAGGCGGCCTGACTGCCCCGCTGAGGGCGCATACGGCGGTTGCAGTGCTCCGACCTTGTAGCCTGACGCGGTGCCTTGGCACCGCCCGATGCGAATGGTTCAAGCCCTGGCGACGTCGACCAGGGTCGTGTGCGCGGTGCAGCCCTGGCCGATGCGCGACGTGCCGATATCACGCGTGAGCACGTTCGGGTTGCCCTGACGGTCGGTGTCTTCGTCGTCGGGGTCAAACCAGGCGCCTGTGGATATGGCGACCACGCGTTCCCGAATGTCGTCCGAAAGCCTGGCTCTGGCGCGACATCGGCCTCGGTCATTGAAGACGATCACCATGTCCCCATCGCTGATCGTACGAGCCCGGGCGTCCTCGGGATTCATGATGACCGGCATCGGGCGAGCGCCCTCGAGGTCGGCGAGGGCGCTCTCCATCTGGCTGTGCAGCTTGTCACCCGGTTGCGGTGACACGAGATGGAGCGGGTGGGTCGCGGCGGACGGTGCGCCCAGCCATTCGTCGGGAGCATTCCAAACTGGGTGGCCTGGGCACTCGTCATATCCGAAATCCGCAATCGTTTCGGAGAAGATTTCGATTCGGCCGGAAGGCGTGTCAAGCGGATGTGTCGCCGGGTCGTCGCGGAAGTCGGCCAGGGGAACCGGCGCAAATTCGGCGCCTTCGATGGGAAGCTCAACCCAGTTCCGCTGGCGTAGCTCGTCAAGGCCCGGCGTTTCGACTCCGTGGCGGGCCGCGTCCTGACGGAATCGGTCGTAGAGGTGGCGCTGCCAGTCGGTGGCGGTCCGGCCCTCCGAAAACGCCTCGCCATGGCCCAGGCGATGCGCCAGCTCCACGAAGATCTCATAGTCGTCACGGGCTTCGCCTACCGGTTCAATCAGCCGGTCCATGTGAAACAGGTAGGCATCGTTTGGCGAGCGCCCGATGTCTTCGCGCTCGAACGGAGTCGTGGCCGGAAAGACGATGTCAGCCCGCTTAGCCGTGGCCGTCCACCAGGGTTCATGGACGATGATCGTGTCGGGCCGCTCCCAGGCCTGGTTCAACCGGTGGAGGTCCTGGTGGTGATGGAACGGGTTGCCGCCGCACCAGTAGACCAGCCGGATATCCGGGTAGGTCCTGCTCTGTCCGTTGAAGTCATATGGACCACCCGGATTGAGCAGCATGTCGGCGATCCGAGCCACGGGAATCGCATCGTCGACGGGATTATCTCCCTGCGGCAGCCTGAGACCGGACAGGCGCTTGAGCGGAACCCCGACACCGCCGATGGCGCCGTAGCCGTAGCCGATGCCGCCGCCGGGCAGGCCGATCTGTCCCAACATCGCCGCCAGCACCGCCGCCATCCAGTAGGGCTGCTCTCCGTGCTGTCCCCGCTGCAGCGCCCATGCGACGGTGATCAACGTACGGGTTCTCGCCATCCTGCGAGCGAGGCCGTGGATGGTCTCGGCTTCGATTCCACAGATCTCGGCTGCCCATTCCGGGGACTTGGGCTGGCCGTCCACGTCGCCGAGAAGGTACGGGCGGAACCGGTCGTAGCCGACCGCGCACCGGCTGAGGAATGCCCGGTCGAAGAGCCCCTCGGTTTCCAGAACGTGGGCGATTCCCATCATCAGCGCGGTATCGGTGCCGGGAATGACGGGCAGCCACTCTGAACCCGCGATCGTGTCCGTGCGTTGCGGGGCGACGTTGACGAGGTGAATGCCCTTCGCCCGATAGCGTTCCAGCCACCCGAGCGCCTGATGCCGCGTGACCCCGCCCATGCTGACCTGCGAGTTCTTCGGGTTGATCCCGCCAAACATCACGAGGGTCTCGGTATGCGCTTCGATCATGGGCCACGAATTCTGATAGCCCCACAGCAACTTGAGGAACGGCATGCCGAACACGTGCGGAATGATCGCCTGCGCGCCGGCCGTGCTGTAGCTCGCGACCGACGCGACGTAGCCGCCGATCGAGCTCAGGAAGCGGTGGACCTGGCTCAGGGCATGGTGGAAACGGCCGGCACTTGCCCAGCCGTAGGAGCCGCCGAAGATCGCGCCGTTGCCGTGTTCGTCCCGGACCCGCCGAAGTTCCGCGGCGGCAATATCCAGCGCCTCGTCCCATGGAAGCTCGACGAACGCGTCTTTCCCCCGGCGCCCACGGGCGCGGTCCGGGCCGCCGTCCAGCCATCCCTTGCGGACCGACGGGCGAGCGACCCGCGTGCGGTGGTGGATGGCGGCGGGAACAATGTCGGAGATGGGCGGCGGATTCGGGTCTTCCGAAAAGGGGCCAGCGGCAATCACGCGGTTGTTCTTGGTTGTTACCTCGATCGCACCCCAGTGACTGGTGGTGACCCTGGTCCTCCGGCCGGGCCCCCGATCTGGTTCGGCGTGTCGCGACATGTCCTGCTCCGCCAAGTTCGCCCAGCCTGAGTCTGGCTCCCGTCGAACCCATGTGACGCTCGTTGCCGTGATGCGTGTCGTCGCACTCAGGCAAACGCCGGACCGCTGATGGTCAGCTTCCGGTGCATCCGTACCGGAACAACCTTCCGACGGGCCATCCGTCGGTCCGCGCCGCTCGCACGGGTCGACGCGGATGTTAGTGCAAGGGGAGTTGGGCGCCCAAGCCGGCCCGCCGAGCAGCAATTTCACCGCCCTTCGGTCGCCCGTTGTCGGTGGGGTCGGGTCCGCGTTGCACTTCCAGATGGACGAGGATTGCAGGGCCTCCGTTTCGGCGGAAACCGCGGCCGGGGAGGTGTGCCGGGCTTACGGCGATCCTTGCGGGCCGTGCGGGCGACCGAAGGGATTCGAACACGGACTCGGCAATGCGGAGAACGACTATTCGCCGTCCTCGGGATGTACAAACGTGTAGATGCGGGTGATGTCCGCGTTCGGCTCGTCGGCGTCGAGGCTCTGCCAGATTTCCGACACCGCGGGACTGATCGGGCAGGATGCGCCGATTGCGCCGGCCGCGTTGCGGTAGAGCCGGAGATCCTTGACGAACTGAGCACTTGAGAAGCCTGCGTCATAGGTCCCTGTCACGACCCGATTGGGGAACTTGTCGGCGGTCGCAGTGTTGCGGCCGCTCGACACGTTCACGACGTCAAGGATCATCCTCATGTCCAAACCCTGCTTCACGCCGAACGCAACAGCCTCGGCGGTTGCCGCCATCGCGGTGCCCGAAAGAAAGTTGTTGAGCACCTTCATGGCCTGGCCCTGGCCGGGCCTGCTGCCCACGCGAAACACGTTGCCGGCCATGGCTTCGAAGGTCGGCTGCAGCTGCGCCAACGTATCTTCTGAGCCCGAGTACATGATCGCCAGGGTGGCGTTCACCGCGCCACTCACACCGCCTGAGACGGGCGCATCCACGTACTCGATGCCGGCGCCAGCAAGGAAACTGTGCACGCGTTGGGCGGCCTCGGTACCAATGGTCGAGTGATCCACGACAAGCCGGGTTTGGCGGTCGGTCGCGCCGCGTATGTCGCGGGCGATCGCTTCCGAGGCGCGTCCGTCAGGCACACAGAGGTGAATCACGTCGACCACGCCTGCGAGCGCTTCAGTGGAATCGGCAATTTGCGCGCCCTGCGGCGCCCGCGCTGCCGTGCCGGCAGCGTCGTACACGATGGTGTCCTGCCCCGATTGGACGAGGTTTCCCGCTATCGGCCTCCCCATGTTGCCGAGGCCGATGAATCCGATCGCCTTTTGCGGCATGGTTGCTGATCGCCCCCGCCTGTGTTGTGTCCCTCGATAGTAGCGATGGGAGCAGGAGGCTTGGGTAACGGTCGCCGGAACTAATCTGGAAAAGATATCACATAAATCATATAAAAATCTGTAATCACATGATAAATGGTTCGTGCTCCCAAGCTTGGACAAGCCGGAAATGGAGGATCAGTCACCAAACTGAATGCGGGTGTCTTCGAATTGAGGTCTCTGGCTGGCGGCAGGGACGGGAGACCACCATCTTGAGCTGGAGGGTCGTCTTCGTTCGGTTGGAGCGTGAAGCCACGGCGGGGCCAGCGGCAATACCGCGTCTTGCCTGACCGTGGACGGCAGTGCCCGGTCGTCCGCTCACCGCTATCACCCGCTGGCGCATCTAGACGAACAAGGCGGCCACGTAACCGGCCGCGCAGGCGCCGGACATCGCAATTCCCACATAAAGCACGAAGACGCGGATGCGGACGATCGAGGCGACCGCCACCGCGACGTAGAGGCTCACCGCGGCGCCGGAGACCATCAGCGCTAGGGCGGCGCCGAAGCTCATCCCCTTCTCCATTAGCCCGCGCACGAGGGGCAGTGCCGCGTAGCCGTCCAAGTACATCGGCGCGCCGATGATCGCGGCCATTGGAATGGAGGCGCCCGCGTCGTCGCTGAAGAGCGAGGCCACCCACGCAGCGGGTACGAAACGTTGCAAGAACGCCTCAAGGACGAGCGCCAGGACCAGCCAGCGCAGAACCAGCCGGACGCTGCCCCAGACCTCTGGCCAGAAGCGGGCGTGTCGGACTTCGCGGCCGTACTGCTCGAGCAGGCCGGGGCGCATCAGGTGGCGCCCAGGTAGTCGGGCAGGGCCCAGGTGACCGCGCCCGCGAACAAGCCAATCCCGAACGCGGCGACCGTCTTCGCGACGGCAAACGGGGTCCCGATGATGCCGGCGGTGACGACCAGCATGCTCGGGTCGGTGATGGGAGATGCGACCCAGAACGCCATGATCGGCGGGAGCGGCAAGCCGCGGCGCAGGAGGGTCGCAATGAGGGGAAGCACGCCGAGACCGCAGACCGGGGTGACGGCCCCGACGAAGCTCGCGATCACGACCGCACGGGTTGGGCCGCCCGAGAGCCAGGCGAGCGCTCGGTCGGACCAGTTGCCGATAGTCAGGGCGCCGGCGAGAACGGCAGCGACCGCGATCACCGGCAATAGCGCGAGCAGATTCCAGCCCAGCGCGATCAGCATCCTGGTATCGGCTTCGGGCAGCAGCGAGCCCGCCACCAGCAGGGCCGCAGTCACCAGCCACGTCAACGCTTCCGCGCTCAGGCGCTGGAATTGAAACGAGCGGACCGCGGTGAGTTTCATGGCGCACCGGTTACAGGAAGATCGCCGGGTCGGCGGTGGTGGGCGCAAGCATGGCATTCTTTCCGCCGACCCAGGTCTTCAAAGGGAAAACGATGCCGGCCCAGCCGGGCGCGGCGGCAGCGATGAGAGCGGTGGAGGGGGCGATGAGATATCAGGCGGGTGCCTGACCGCGAGCGCCGGTGCGCAGGCCGTTAAAACCTCACAGAACGGATTCGGTCATGACGTCGGGTCTCCGAGAGCTGCCCGTGCCGTTGGCGCCCTATGGACCGCCATCGGCGCGGCTCGAAACGATCTGGGCGCCAATGGTTCATGTCCGGCACTGGCTCACGGACAGGAACCGAACAGTACTGAACTGCGGACAATGCTGGTTCGGCGGTTGACCTCGTTCTTCTTTGCTACCGCTTGACCGCAGGCTCCACTTGCACGGCTGTGATGCGTGAGTCGATAATCGCGCAACATGTATGGCATCGTTCACAGAGCGTGACATCGTGGCGCAGCAGGGCGAGCGTCGAACCCTCGTTCTCACGGGTGCCAGCCGTGGCATTGGGCACGCCACCGTAAAGCGGTTCTCGAGCGCAGGCTGGCGGGTCATCACGTGTTCCCGACAGCCCTTCTCGGAGGACTGCCCGTGGGAGGCCGGACCGGAAGACCACGTGGTGGTCGATCTCCGCGATCCGGCAAGCGTCAACGCAGGCGCCGAGGAGATGCGCAGGCGCCTCGACGGGGAGCCGCTGCACGCACTCGTCAATAACGCCGGCATCTCTCCCAAGGCTGAGGACGGTAGACGCCTCGGCGCCATAGACACGCAGCTTTCCGTGTGGCGCCAGGTCTTCGAAGTGAATTTCTTCGCCCCCCTCATGCTCGCGCGGGCACTCGCGGACGAATTGCGCTTCGGCAGGGGTTGCATTCTGAACGTGACGTCGATCGCCGGCGGGCGCGTGCACCCCTTTGCGGGCACCGCCTACGCCACTTCCAAGGCGGCACTCGCATGCCTAACGCGGGAGATGGCCGCGGACTTTGGGCCCCTTGGGATCCGCGTCAACGCCATCGCACCTGGGGAGATCGACACTGCGATCCTGTCCCCGGGTACGGAGCAGCTTGCAAACGATATTCCGATGCGCCGGCTTGGGTCCGCCGAGGAAGTTGCGGCTGCCATTTACTACCTCTGCTCGCCCCAGGCGAGTTACGTCAGCGGTACGGAAATCCACGTCAACGGCGGTCAGCACGTTTAGGCTGTTCGGCCGATCAGTACGAATTCGCGAACGCGGGTGTTGCGCCCGCAATGCGTGACCGGTGAAATCTCGGTGCCCGGCGCCAATCTTGGCGAGCGTGGAGAGATCCCACCTCTTGATCAATTGATCTGGGCGCAAGTTCAAGACCTGCCCATGCCACGACATGTATGTCGAGACCGTGCAGGTGTCGCGGCTTGGGGGCGGGCTTGATGCCGCCCTGTCTCATCAATCATGACGGCCACTGCTTGGGGGGTCAGCCCACAACATGGCGCCGAGCGTGAGGCTCCCGAAGAGTGCGAGGGCGCCTACCTGCGTGTAGAGGGTTCCATCGAAGGCCTGACCGATCAGGCTCCCGAGCGGTACGGAGATCAGGGTGGAGAGTGACGTCACCACCGCCGCACCCACGCCAGCAATATGCCCGAGCGGTTCCATCGCAAGGGCGTTGAGGTTCCCGAAGACGAGACCGATAAAGAGGAACACGATGAACAGGTACGCCATGAAGAGCCAGAGGGGCGGTAGCCCGTCGAACTGGAACAGGCCGATCCAGGCGACCATGGAAGTCAGCGCGACGGTGGCCGCGCCGGTCTTTGAGAGGCGTCGCATGCCATACCGGAGGACCAGGCGGCCATTGACCATCCCGCCGAGGCCGACGCCGAGCGCCAGGACACCGAAATACACCGCGAACATCGCACCGGTCCGGTACGCCTCCTGAAAGATCTGCTGGGCGGAACTGAGGTAGGCGACGAACGGCGCAAACACGAGCCCCGATGCGAGGGTGTACCCGAGCGAGGTCCGAATTCTCATGATCTCGCCGACCGCCTGGCCGATGGCGCGGACGGAAAAGGGCCGTCGGCGTTCGACGGGCAGAGTTTCCGGCTGACGCAACGTGATCCATGCGAAGGCCACCGCGGCGACCGCGAAGAACGTCGTGAAGATCGTGCGCCAGCTTCCCAGCCAGAGGATGCCCTGCCCGAGCAGCGGGGCGAGTGCCGGGACCAGGATAAAAACCGCCATCACGAAGGACATGAGCCGGGCCATCTGCCGGCCGCTGAACTGATCGCGGACCAGGGCCATGGTCACGATCCGGGGCCCCGCCGCCCCCACACCCTGGAGGACACGCCCTGCGATCATCGCTTCGAAGGAGGACGCGAAGATGCTCACGAGGCAGCCCGTCATGAAGAGGGTGAGACCGGCATAGATCGCCGGTTTTCGCCCGATGCGATCCGAGAGGGGGCCGAACAGCACCTGTCCCAGCCCGAGGCCGAAGAACAGGGACGTGATCACGAACTGGACATCGTTCGGACGCTGCACGCCGAGGTCGCGGCCGATCATCGGCAGAGCCGGCAGCATGGCGTCGATCGCGAGCGCGACCAGCGACATCAGGAGCGCGGCGAGCGGGACGAACTCGCCCGTGCGAAGGGCGCCAGCGCGCGTTGATCGACTCATCCTGCCTGCCCTTGCCCGGTGGGGACGATCAATCCTTTAGGACCATCGGTTGCCGAAGCTGGCGGTTGCCGGGTCACCGCCGATCGGCGCCCGCCCCGTACTGAGACTATGGCAGCGGGTGGACGGCTTCGGTCGGCCCCGCCTGCCGGTTCAGCCTTTTGCTGTTCGTCAGGTCCGGTGCGTTTCCCAATCGGTGCCGTGGTAGAGGATCTTCCGTCGTTCTTCTTCCGACCACCGGTGGAATTCAACGGCAAGGGGATCGAAGTCGAATTCGGGCTCCGGCTCCAGTTCGAAATGACCGTGCGTGTCAACGCCCCGCACGAGGGCGGCGCTGTCGTGGTCGGACCGCATCTGTCGGGCGTCCGGCGGAATGAAGCGGATCGCCAGGCCGATGCGGCGGTCGGCGGAGCGGTTGGGGTGCGATGCGTGAGCAATGCGGAAGGCGAAGATCGAGCCTTCCCCCGGGGCAAGCTCGACATTCACGGCCTTGGTTTCATCAATGCCTTCCGTGATTTCCTGGCCACGCGTGAGCATGTTGTCGTCGTGGTACGTCTCGCGGTGGGGGAGGTCCGGCCCCAGGTGCGAGCCCAGCAGGTAGCGCATGCAGCCGCTGGCCACGTTGGAGGGCGAGAGCGCCACCCAGAGGGTAATCAGCTTGCTGCTGTCGAGACCCCAGTACTGGCTGTCCTGATGCCAGGAGACGTAGCTCGGGGAGTTCGCTTCCTTGACCCACCAATCCGTGGACCAGACCATGATGTTGGGACCCAGGATGTCTTCCACCGGATCCAGCACGCTCTTTTTCCGGATGAAGTCGGAGAGCCACTTGAACAGGAGGTGGCTCTTGTAACGCACTGACCCCTTGAACGGCCCGCCATGATCGGTCTCGCCCGCTTCAAGCTGCGCCCGCAGCCGCCGTGCCTCCTCGCCGGAGGCAACCTGCACCGGCGCATAGAGCCCGTCTCGACGGAACTGCGCGAGCGCTGCAGTGTCCAGAACCTTGCCCATCGCCATGTCCCGCTACCGTTGTCTGCTGCCCATCATCCGCACTCTTGGCGCCGCAATCAACAAGGCTGGCTGCACCGCGGCGTCCACTGCCACGTCTCATCGTTCGATGCGGGCGGGCGGATGCCGGGCCGCGTTGCCGCAGGTTCCGGCCGCCGATGCCCAGGCACGGGCCCCGCCGGCCGGAACCTGTAGCGTTCAAAACCAAATGGACAGGCGTGCGACCTGGCGTGGGCAGATTCGCTCTCAGCGCCCGGCCGCCTCCGGTCAGCCCTGGCGGCGTGCGGCCGAGGGTTGGCGAGCCGTCACGCCGTCACCTCGGCAAGGATCCTGACGGCCTCCTTGCAATTGGCCCGGCTTACATCCAGGTGCGTCACGGCGCGCATGCGTGTCGCTCCCATCGCGCCGATCCGCAGGCCCGCCGCGCTGGCACGAGCCGCAATGTCGGCGGCGGTGTGTCCGGTATTCCCCACGTCGAAGAACAGGATGTTGGTCTCACACGGTTCGACCACGAAGCCCTTCAGTTCGGCCAGTCCGTCGGCCAGCAGCGCGGCGTGGGCATGGTCCTCCGCGAGGCGGTCCCAGTGGTGGTCCAGCGCATGGAGGCCGGCCGCTGCAAGGATGCCGGCTTGCCTCATGGCGCCCCCCATGCGCTGCTTCCAGCGCCACGCTTCGTCGATGAACGAGGAGGACCCGGCGAGAACGGCCCCCACAGGGCAGCCGAGCCCCTTGCTCAAGTCGATCCAGGCGCTGTCGAAGCCGTCCGCATACGCAGCGGCAGACACGCCCGACTTGACCACAGCGTTCGGCAGACGAGCGCCGTCCAGGTGGGTGGCGAGGCCGTGTGTCCGGGCGACCTCGGTGACCGCCCTGACGTCTGCCAGCGGCCACACGGTGCCGCCACCCATGTTGGCGGTGTTCTCGACCTCAAGCAGGGAGGAGCGCGGGGCGTAGCGGTGCGTGTCGCGGATTGCTGCCCGGGCCTGATCGGCGGAAAAGACGCCCCGCTGGCCCGGGAGAGGAGCGATCTGGACGCCGGATAGGGCCGCGGGACCCCCGCCCTCGAAGTTGAGGATGTGGCAGGACGCTTCGGCGATGACCTCGTCGCCCGGGCGGCAGTGGACCCGAATCGCGATCTCGTTGCACATCGTGCCCGACGGGAAGAAGACTGCGGCTTCCTTGCCCAGCAACGCCGCCACGCGCTCGCAGAGCGCGTTCACGCTCGGATCGTCGAATGTTTGCTCGTCGCCGACCGGCGCTGCCGCCATCACCTCGCGCATCTCGGGAGTCGGGCGCGTCTGGGTGTCGCTGTAGAGATTGATGCGCACAGCGTTCGCTTCGTTGCGTGTGTCTGTAGCCATGGTGCAGCTCGAGCAATTCCGGAAGGGGTCGACGTCGCCAGTTTGCTTCAATTATGTGATCGTTGCTTGCCTCGACCGGCGCGGGCACGAACGGCCCATAGCAAGCCGGCAAACCCAGGGGGCGGCGAGTTCCTGCCGACCGGCCGACGGATCTTGGCCGACAAGCGCATTCCTTCTCGCCGTATTTTCGGCCGCTGGGCGCTGCGCGGAATGTGCCGGTTGCCCGCCGGTCAGGCAGCCGCCGTCGTCGTCAGACGCAGTCCGACGGCACCGATGGCGATCAACGCAATGCAGGCCAGCTGGACGAATCCGAGCTGCTCCCGGAACACCACGAATCCGATCATCGTCACCGCTAGGATGCCGATCCCGGCCCACAGGGCGTACGCGACGCCCACCGGAATGACCTTGAGTGCGGGGGCGAACACCAGGAAGCAACAGCTGTAGCAGACGATCGACAGAACGCCCCATTCCCACTTCTCGAAGCCGTCTGACAGCTTCAGCAAGATCGTGCCGACCACCTCAAGCACAATGGCAGCCGTCAGGTACATCCATGCACTCATCACTTCGAACCTCCATTCCGGGGTAGCCGTCGCTGCCGGCGTCCGGACGCATTGTTGCCGCCGGCGCTCGCGAACGCGTACTGTGCCGCGCTGCGCTCGGGCATACCCGTACCCTGAGAATTCGTCTGCCGGTCAACGCCGACGGACGTCCCGCCGCCTGTGCCGAGCGGTCCCACGCCGCGCGACTGCCTGCTTCCAGCGGATTGTGCCGACTACGCGTCTCCGGGGCGCCAGTTTGCCGGTGCCAGCTCCAAACCAGTGAACTCGAACGCCGGTGCCACGGTACATCCCGCCAGCGTCCATGCTCCTTCCGATCGAGCACTTTGCCAGGTGCCTGCCGGAACGGGGACGTGAGGCTCCGCGCCGTCGCCAAAACCGAGGCGCGGCCGCACGATCTGCTGCCCGTCGGAAGAGAGCTCGAGCTGCAGCGGATCGCCCGCGTAGAAGTGCCAGATTTCGGTGGCGTCGATGCGGTGCCAAGCGGATATCTCGCCCGCCTTGAGCAGGTAGTAGATCACCGTCAAGGCGCCGCGCTTGCCAGCCTTGGTGTGGTCGCGGTAGGTCTCGCGGTAATGGCCCCCCTCGGGATGAGGGATGAGTCCATACGCTTGGATCAAGTCGTCGGCTTCCATGTCGAGCGTTCCTGATTGATGTTCACACGCAAGGTCCGGCACGGCGGTTCCCGCGACGGCACCCGAGTTCGTACGCGCGGCCAGTATCGGCGGGTCCGGCCAGCGGCACCACCGAGCAATGCCCGGACAGCCACGCCGAATCAAATGGCTTCAGGCGCGTTTCGTTGCCAGTCGGAACCCGGGCGGCACCACTGGCAACTGACGACAGTGAAGCCGCTCGATAGGGTAACCTCACGGTTTTCCTTACAGCCTGTCGACTTTCGAGAATGATGCCCGCCGAAGCAACCGTTGTCGCGCGCACATGGGCGAGCCTTCTGGTGGCCGGGTGCCTAGTCGCGTCCGCCGGGACAGCCCACGGATTTCCGCGGGAGGACCGGATCATCGGGGAACGGGAGCATCCCAGGCTGCTGGCTGCCTTCGGCGGGGTGTACCGGGGCGATCCGGCTCTCCATGCATACATCGGTGAACTCGGGACGCTGCTTGCCCGCCAGTCGGAATACAGCGACCAGCGATGGACCTTTACCGTACTGGACACGCCGGCGGTCAACGGGTTCGCACTTCCCGGCGGGTATGTCTATCTGACCCGGGGCCTGGTCGCGCTTGCCCGAAACCAGTCAGAGCTGGCCGCCGTGCTGGCCCACGAGATCGCCCACGTGGTCGCTCACCATGCGCGAGCGCGCCACGCGCGCATTGCCGCGGTCGACGAGAGGTCGCGGGTTTCCAGCGACGATCCTGCTCCGGATGGCTCCTGGAGCTTCCCGCCGCGGCCCGGGCAAGCCGGGATCCTTGCGCGGTACAGCCAGCAGGACGAGTTCGAGGCAGATGCGCTCGCCATCGGCTATCTGCATGAGGCCGGGCTGGACCCCGCGGCCGTTGTCCGGATGCTCGAGGCGAACGAGGCGCATGCCGCGCTCGTGGGCACCGACACCGGGTCACACCACGGAGCGCTGTCCTCACACCCCAGTACGCCGGAGCGCGTGAGCCGGGCCGTGATTCTCTCTCGCCGGTTGGGCGCCGGGCCGGGCCGGACAGCGGGAGACGGGTTCCTTGACCGTATCGACGGTCTTCACTTCGGCAGCCGGCCGCAGGTTGGGATGGTGCGAGGTCAGCTGGTCCTGCTTGGCGGCACAGAAGTCCGCTTCACGATGCCCGAAGGCTTTCACATTCGACGCGAACCCGGCCGGGTGACCGCCCGGGCCATGGACGGGACACTCATTGTCTATGACGAGATGGTGAACCAGTGGGGGATGGGAATCGCGAGCTACCTGCCGAGCGGAAGTCGCGAGGTCGAACTGCTGAGACTCGACGGGATGCATGCCGCAACCGCGGTCCGCAATCCGGAACGCAGTGGTCATCGCTTCGAATTTCGGACGCTGGTCATCGAGTGCGCAAGCAAACTCGTGTGCCGGTTCCGGTACATCGTTCCGTTGTCCGTGAGCCTGGCCCGGCTGGCCGACATTCGGGAGACTGCCCTCAGCTTCCGGCGGTTCGATGAGCGAGACCGGCAGGCGGCGCGGCCGCGGGTCGTTCGTGTCACAACGGTATCGGCCTCGGATACGCTGGCATCGCTCGTCGCGCGCATGGATATCGATCGAAGCCCGCAACACTGGTTCGAGCTCCTGAACGGTCTGCGGCCGGGCGAGCTGCCGGCGGTGGGCAGGCGGGTGAAGCTGGTCGTGCACGAAGACCGGTAATGCGCGTAGCCGTCGCCGGTTTCATCCACGAGACCAACACGTTCTCGCCGCGCCCTGCGACGATGGAGCGATTTGCCGAGGCGGACGGATGGCCGCCGTTGGTCACCGGCAGTGAGCTGCCGCCGGCGCTTGCCGGTAGCAATCTCCCCGCCGCCGGCTTCCTGGAAGCTGCGCGGCTGGACGGTGCCGAAGTGCTGCCGCTGCTGTGGTGCTCGGCGGTCCCCTCCGGGCCGGTCACGCGGGAAGCCCACGACGCCATCCTGACGCGGATGCTGGAACGCCTGCGGGCCGCCGGGCCGGTCGATGCCGTGTACCTCGACCTCCACGGGGCGATGGTGGCGGAGCACGAACGGGATGGCGATGGTGCAGTCCTGGCGGCGGTGCGTGCCGAGGTGGACGCATCGACGGCGGTGGTTGCGAGTCTGGATCTCCATGCCAACGTCAGCGGCGCGATGCTGGACGCGAGCGATGCGCTCGTGGCGTTCCGTACCTATCCCCACGTCGACATGGCGGCGACCGGCCGACGGACCTATGCGGTGCTCAAGGCCGTACTCCCCGGAATCCGTGACGGTCGCCAACCGGCCAAGGCGCTGGGACGGAGCCCGTTCCTGGTGCCGCTGGTTTGCCAGTCCACGGATGCCGAGCCTGGCCGGCGGTTGTATGCCCGATTGGGTGACCGCGAGGGACCGTCCGTGTATACGACCTCGCTGGCGATGGGATTTCCACCGGCGGACACCTGGGAAACGGGACCCAGCGTCTTCAGCTACGCCGAGACCGAGCCGGCGGCGCGCCAGGCGGTTGCCGCTGTCATGCGCCGGCTGGAGGCGGTAGAGCCGGAATTTGCCGTCACGCTGTACCCGCCACGATCCGCCGTGGATGAGGCTCTTCGCATTGCCCGCCGGGCGGGCGGCCCCGTCGTCGTCGCCGACACGCGAGACAATCCCGGAGCCGGAGGGGCGGGGGATACCACCGCGCTGCTGTCGGCAGCGGTCGCGTCGGATGCCGATGGTGTCGCGGTCGGCGTGCTGGCCGATCCTGACACCGCGGCCCGGGCCGCCGAGGCCGGGATCGGAGCGGAGATCACCGTGTCCCTCGGCGGACGCAGCGACGGCCGGCCCTACGTGGGTGCGGCTCGCGTGACCGCCCTCGGGGATGGACGCTTTACCGCGACTGGTCCGATGTTCGGCGGATCGCGCATGGACCTCGGGCCGATGGCCGCCTTGCGCTGCGGCCGCGTGGCGGTGGCGGTCGCATCCAGGCGGATGCAGGCAGCTGACCGATCGATGTTTCGGCACGTTGGAATCGAGCCCGATGCGCAACGGGTCGTCATCGTGAAGAGCTCGGTCCACTTCCGCGCCGACTTCGCCCATGCCAGGGCGGTGGTGGTCGCGGACGCACCCGGTCTCAATCCGGTGAATCATGACACGCTTGACTACCGGCACCTCCGCTCGTCCGTGCGGCGGATGCCCGTGGTGCACGCATCTGGAGCGCCCGGATGATGGATGCTCCATCGGACCCGCGGACTCCGGTGGCGGACCGCGCCGCCGTGCAGGGGTGGTTGCAGCCCCCGCTACTCGACCAGACCGTCGCCGAGACACTGACTCGGGCCGCCAAGCGGTGGCCGGATCGTGAGTTCGCGGTCTTTCCGGAGGCCGGCCAGCGATGGACGTACCGCGTGTTTGCTGCTGCGGTCGATCAGCTGGCGACGGGCCTCCTGGAGCTGGGGCTGAACCCCGGGGACCGGATCGGCATCTGGTCGCCGAACCGCCCTGAATGGCTGCTGGTGCAGTTTGCGAGCGCCCGCGCCGGGCTGATCCTGGTGACGGTCAATCCCGCCTATCAGGCCGACGAGTTGCGGCACGCGCTCACCCTGGTCGGCATGCGCGCGCTGGTGCTGGCGCGCCAAAGCCGCGGCACCGATTTCACGGGAATCGTGCGGTCGCTCGTACCGGGTCTGGGCGATCCCCCGGTCGTCCGGCCGGACCCTCCGGCGCTGCCGGACCTCGAGTTCGTGATCCACCTGGGGGAGCAGGGCGAAGCGGGAATGCTCCGTTTCGACGACCTAGCCGCGGCGCCTGCCGATGGCGCGCATCTCGAACGGCTGGCGGCCGCTCAGGAGCCCTCCGACCCGATCAACATCCAGTTCACTAGCGGCACGACCGGCCGGCCGAAAGGGGCCACGCTCAGCCATCACAACATCATCAACAACGCCCGACAGACGGCCGCGGTGCTTGATCTCGGACCGGATGACCGGATCTGCGTTCCGGTTCCGCTCTATCACTGCTTCGGCATGGTGATGGGTAGCCTCGCCGCCGCCACGGCCGGGTCCTGCCTGGTGTTCCCGGGCGAGCGCTTCGACGCGGGCGCCGTGCTCGATGCGGTGGAAGGCGAGCGCTGCACGGCGCTGTACGGGGTTCCCACCATGTATGTGGCCATGCTGGAGGACCCGTCGCGACCCGACCGCAACCTTGATCGTCTGCGGACGGGAATCATGGCGGGAGCACCTTGTCCAGCGGAATTGATGCGGCGTCTCCTCGAAGAACTGCACATGCCCGAGGTCACGATCTGCTTCGGCATGACCGAGACCAGCCCAGTGACCTTCCAGACGGCGAGGGACGATCCGCCGGACCGCCGGGTGGGGACGATTGGACGGGTGCATCCGCACGTCGAGGCGAAGGTCGTCGACGGCGAGGGACGGACGGTTGCATGCGACACCGTGGGCGAGATCCTGATACGGGGATACGTGGTCATGAAGGGCTACTGGGATGACCCGATGGCGACGTCAGCCGCGATCGATGCGGAAGGATGGATGCACACCGGCGACCTCGGCGTCATCGATTGGGCGGGCTACGGGCGGATCGTGGGCCGCGCCAGCGATATGGTGATTCGGGGCGGCGAGAACATCTATCCGCGCGAAATCGAGGATTTCCTGCACCGCCACCCCGGTGTTCGCGATGTTCAGGTCTTCGGGGTTCCGGATCCCAGGTACGGTGAAGAAGTCTGCGCCTGGATCATCCCGCATGAGGGGGGTGCGCTCGATGAGGCGCAGCTGAGGGCGTTTTGCGACGGCGCGATCGCGCGCTACAAGATCCCTCGAATCTGGCGGTTTGTGGACTCGTTCCCGCTGACCGTCACCGGTAAGGCGCGCAAGCCCGCTATGCGGCGGACGATGGAGCAGGAACTGGCGGGCGATCCGGGCGGAGGTCCAGGGGCGGCAGGTCCTGACACCTAGTGGCCGTGTGGGTTTGAACGACTGTGCGGGTAAACGAGGGTCGGCGGCGGGTTGCGCAGGCGCGTTATCTGGAATGAGCAACTAGCGTGAGTTCACGGCTGGGCTTCCTCCACGCCCGTGACGTTCAGCGGTGCGCGATCCGAGCTTCCGGCACGGGCAAAGGACGGCATTCGTCAAAACATCAAATGTCAATACAAAGTATTGACATTTGATGGGAAGAAGTCAAGGTGACTTACGTGAGCAAGACCCAACAACTTCAGATCCGGATCAGTGCGGAGGACAAGGCGCGCATTGGCGCCCGTGCTGCACGCGCAGGAATGGATGTATCCAAATGGGTCCTGCAGGAGGTGCTTCCACCTGTGGAACAGAAGTTCCAGATGCTTTGCCGGGAGCTGGCGACGCGCCCTAATGCGCGCTCCTTCACGATTGCGGAATTTCAGGATTGGTTCATCAGGCTGACCGCAAGCGAGTACAAGCGGGCGGTAGGCCACGCGCCGGAAGCTCGCCTCGCTCCGTTTGAGGCAAGCTATCTGGCGGCGATGGTCGAGCAGGCGGCTGCAATCCAGGGGGTCAATCCGCCGCGCTGGACGGGAGCGGTCAGGGGGCTCGACACACCTTGGTTCGCCTCTCCCCTGAAGAGCCTGCGGTTATATCTCCTGACTCATTCCCCGCCTCCGTTCCGGCGCCGGAATCTCTTCATCGACAGCAGCGTTGGACAGAGGGTGTAGTGGAATACTCCAAGCGAGATATTGAGATCTTATTTAATCGCTTAAACGAGGAACTTGCGCGCCGGTCGATCACCGGGGAAGTGTATGTGGTGGGCGGTGCTGTCATGTGCCTCGTGTTCGACGCGCGCGCTTCGACGCGGGACATCGACGCATTCTTCCGCCCCGCGCGGGAGGTACGCGAGGCCGCGCAGGCGGTCGCCACCGCCGCAGGACTCCAAGGCGACTGGCTCAACGACGCGGTCAAGACGTACTTGAGCGCCCACGAAGACTTCCAACCGTACCTCGAACTGAGCAACCTGCACGTGCTGACCGCAAGTCCGGAATATCTGCTCGCGATGAAGTGCCTTGCCATGCGGCTTGGCGAAGGATTTCACGACGAGGATGACGTGCGCTTCCTCCTGCGCATCCTTAACCTCACGGACTATCAGAAGGCGCTCGAGGTCGTCACTCGCTACTACCCGCGGGAACGGTTCCCGCAAAAGACGCTGTACGCGCTGGAGGAACTGCTGGAGCCGCAGGATTGACGTTCGGGGAGCAGGGCGGTGCAGGTACGCCTCGTGCGGTCGCCCTGAAGGCTGTCCGCATCCGTCTTCGTGAGTTGGCGGTGCGGCGCCCCGGTCCAAAACTGCTTTAGGCCGGCTTGGTACGTGCATCCGAAGCGGCGGGCAGCAGTACCTCCGCACCAGCGGGCATTCGGGTACGTTCTTCCCTTCGCCAAGATCATTCAAGCAGTGCGACGACAGGATCCAGTCCAGCACCCGGCTGTCTGCAAGCAGATCGGCAACCTGAACGAATTGCGCGGGCCTAGCCAGCGTGATCCGGGACGGACTCGGCGGGCGCAACCTCGCCGCGTTCGATCAGAAACGTAGCGTCCGCCAGTCCAGCGAGCAGGGCAGGATTCGATTCGGTGATCACGAGCGAGAGTTCGCGTTCGCGCTCCCGAAGTCTTCGGAGGGCATCTCCGTAGCGACGCGCGAGGGCAGGGGCCAGTCCCTGGAACGGTTCATCGAGGAGCACCAGCCGGGTCCCGATCATCAACGCCCGGCCTAGGGCTACCATCTTGCCTTGTCCGCCGCTCACTGAGCCCGCCGGTCTGTGCCGAAGCTCCTTCAGCTCTGGAACCGTCTCGTACACGCGCTCGAGGTTCTCGATCATCTCGGCGCCGTCGGCACGCGCAACCCGGGCCGGGAGGAGGATGTTTTCTTCCACGTTGAAGGAGGAGAACAGGCGCCGGTCCTCGGGCGCGTAGCCAATGCCCAAGGCGGGCCGGCGGTGCGGCGGCACATCGTCCATGTCGGTCCCTGCGAACGAGATGGTGCCGCTCGACTTGGCGATGAGGCCCATGACGCTTCGGAGCGTCGTGGTCTTGCCCGCACCATTCCGGCCGATCAGCGCAACGGTGGAGCCCGGTTCCACTCCAAACGTCACGTCACGCAGAACATGCATCGCCTCGACGTGGACGTTCACGCGTTCGAGCGAGAGCATCGATCAGATCCCGATAACGTCGCGCATCACGGACGGGTCGGCCAGAACCTGTTCCGGCGGGCCGACCGATTGGATGCGGCCGGCACTCCAGACAGCCACGCGATCGGCATAGCGTTTCACCATTTCCATGTCGTGCTCGACGAAGACCGAGGTCACGCCCTGGACCGCGAGCGCCTTCACCAGCAGGTCCATGATCCGGAACTTCTCCAGTGAACTGACGCCGCTGGTGGGCTCATCCATCAGCAGCAACTGGGGTCGCAGCGCCAGCGCCACGGCAATGTCGACGAGCTTCCGGTTGCCTTCCGGAAGCTCGTTGGTCATCTGCGTAGACAGTTCTGCGAGGCCGAAGAGCTCCAGCAAGTCCAACATCTCGTCGCGTTCGGGGAGGTCGTGGAGCGGCCGGAACGGGTTCCATGCTCGCTCGCGAGCGGCGGCGGCCAGCAACAGGTTGTCGATGACTCGCTGGTCGTGGAAGAGCTGTGGCGTTTGAAACGCCCTGGCGATTCCCATCCGCGTGATTGCACGCGGCGCCAACGCCGTGATGTCGCGCCCCCTGAACTGGACACTGCCGGCGGACGGTGTGAGATATCCCGTGCAGATGTTGAGGAACGTCGTCTTGCCGGCGCCGTTAGGGCCGATGATCGCCAGCCGTTCCCCGTTGAACACGTCGAGATCGATGCCGTCGGCCGCCGTCACACCGCCGAAGCTGATGTGCAGGTTGCTGGCCTCCAGCAGGGTGCGGCTCACCGCACTGGCTCCCGGTAGCTGCGCGGCCGCGGGGTGATGGCGGCAAGGTCGCGGTAGAGGCCAACGATGCCCCGGGAGGCGAACAGGATGATCCCAAGCAGAACGAAACCGAGGATCATTTGCCAGACGTCGGCCGCCATCGCAGCGGCATAGAACCGCACGAGTTCGTACACCAGCGCGCCGGCAAACGCGCCGAGCACGTGACCCGAGCCCCCGAGAATGGCGATGAAGACAAACTCGCCGGAACGGATCCAGTACCCGAGGTCAGGAGTGACCACGCCCTGATTCACGGCAATGATGGACCCTCCGAGACCCGCCAGTACGGCTGACAGCACGTACGCGATCAGCAGGATCCATCGGGCCGAGATGCCCAGGTACTCGAGGCGCGTCTCATTGGTCCGGATTGCGCTCAGCGCCTCGCCCAGCGGCGAACGCAGGAAACGGTGTACGAACCAGCAGGCCGCTCCGGCAAGGCCCAGTGATGTGTAGAAGAGGGCGGTCTCGAAGGACGTTCGGGCGAGTTCCAGTCCAAGGTACGTTGGCCGTCCAACCACCATCCCGTCGCTGCCACCCGTAATGTGGAACATCTTCTCGAGAAGGGCATAGAGCACCATCGAGAACGCTAGGTTGAGCATCCCGAAGAAGATGTAGCGGTACCGCACCACGAACAGGCCGATGATGGCGCCCATCATCCCCGAGCAGATCATTCCGGCCAGCAGCAGCACGACAAGATCCGCGCCGGCGAAGCCCCGCATCAGGAACGCGGCGCTGTAGGCGCTTGCGGCGAAGAACATCGCGTGGCCGAACGAGACCTGTCCGGCCCGCAGCAGAACCACGACGCCGAGGACCGCGAGTCCCTTCGCGAGCGCCACCGTCAACACGATCTTCAGCCACGGAACCGCCAGTGGCAGCACGGCCACCACCAGGACCAGGACGGCAGGCAAGGAGCGCACGATCCGCACGTCAGATCCTTCGCTTTTCCGCGACCCCGAACAGTCCCTGCGGGCGGAAGAGCAGCACCAGGACCATGATCATGTAGGGAATCAGGACGTCGAGTTCCGGAACCAAGTACACGGCGAAGGAGCGACCCAGGCCAATCAGCAACGCGGTGAGGGCAGCTCCCTCGACCTGGCCGAGGCCCGCCGTGGCAACGACGGCAAACGACAGGACGATCATCTCCGCGCCGAGACCCAGCTGAATGGCCGTGGTAGGCGAGGCCAGGGCCCCGCCAAGTGCGGCGAGGATGGCACCGATGACAAACGTGACCGTGAACACCTTGCGGGCGTCGATGCCCATGGCGATCGCTGTTTCCCGGTCTTCGGTGACGGCAGTAATGACCTTGCCGCTGAGCGTCCGGCGCAGGAACCAGCGCAGTCCAAGGAGCACCAGGACGGCGATCACGGGCAGCAGGATGATCTGGTACGCGTTGTAGGGAATGCCCATCACGTCGACGGTGCCAAGGAGCCGCACGGGATCGCTGGCCGAATATGGCTGCACCCCCCAGACCAGACGCTGCACGTCTTCGAGGATCATGAAGGCGGCAAACGTCACGAGGAGTTGCAGGACCTCTTCCTTCGCGTAGATGTGGCGCAGCAGGAAGCGCTCGATCACCAGCCCGAGCGCCGCCCCGATCCCCGCCGCCGAGACCAGCAGGGCCGGAAAGCTCAGCCAGGGGCTGAAGTCCGCATCGCTGATGGAGAGCACCAGGCTGGCAGCGGCGTATCCACCGATCGCGTAGAAGGCTCCGTGGGCGACGTTCAGGATGCGCATCACGCCGAAGATCAGCGTCAGGCCAACGGCGACCAGGAACACCAGGGCCGCGTAGGCGATGCCGTCAAGCGTGGCCAGCAGGAGCAGGATCGGGTCCATCCGGTTGTGGCCCCTCGCGAACCGTCAGCCGCGCAGTGCGATCATTCGGCGTGCCGGTAGGTCTGGACGGGCAGGTCCAGGATGCTGTCCGACAGCGTCTCCAACCAAGCAGTGGATTCCATGCCCGCGGGCGTCGTGATCGCCGAGCCCGGGAAGATCATCATGTGGTCCATGACGGCGAATTCGTACGCCGGGTCACGCCGGGTTACACCGATCATCTGGTCCTCCACGCCCTGGTGGTCCTCGCGGATGTGCACCGTCCGGCCAAGCCCGCGGAACTCCAGGCCCTCCATGGCATCAACGACCTGTTCCTTGCTCGGCCAGGCGCCGTCGTTGGCGGCGATGGCCTTCTCGTATGCGCCCTTCAGTGCCGACAGCGCCTGCGCAATGTGGAACACCGGGTAGATCGGGTATTCGCCGGTCTTTGCCTTGTAACGCTCGATGAACGCCTGGAAATCGGGATCATGACGGAACTCGGGATGCAGGAAATAGTGGTCTCCGCGTCCGCCCACGATCACGCCCTCCGGCATGTCGAGGCCGATGCGTTGCAGCGAGCTTTCCATCAGGGGCAGCACGAACGTGCTGCGCTCCGTCAGGCCTCGTTGCACCGACTGCCTGACGAAATTGTCGAGGTCGCCGCCCCAGGAAGTCGACAGGATGACGTCGGGCCGCAGGGCCAACAGACGGCTGATCTCGGTCGAGAAATCCGGGGCCCCGAACTTCGGGAACAGCTCGGCAACGACCCTGACGCCCGGCTTCAACTGTTTCAGAGCCGTCGAAAAGATATGCCAGCTGTCCCGTCCCCACGCGTAGTCTTGGTTGACCACAGCGATCGATTCGAACTCGGGCTTGGTCTTCAGAAGGTACAGAAGGGTCGACAGCATTTCCGGCGTCGCATTCGCCTGGGTCCGAAAGACATACCGGTACGAATTCTCCTCGAAGATCTTCTGGGTGCCGCAGTCCCACATGATGTTGAGGATCTGAAGATCCTCTGCCAGCGGCGCCACCTTCTTGCAGTTGCCGCTGGAGATCGAGGCGAACATCGCATCGACGCCGACGTCCTGCACGAGCCGGCGGTACTCGGACAGCACGTGCTCGCCGCCGGCTCCCTCATCCACCCAGATGGCAGTGACCGGCACCCCGCCGATGCCGCCTTCGCGGTTGAGGTCATCCAGCAGGATCTCGGAGGCGGCCTTGGCCGGTTCGCCGAACACCGAAGCCGGGCCCGACAGGAACCCCGTAATGCCGATCGTCAGGGTGTCGGGCTTGTCGGCAGCGGCGACCCCTGCGTAGAGGGCCAGCGCCATCGCGATCGACAGCTTCAGCAGTCCGTTCATGGTCCAATGCCTCCGTAGCATTGTCGTGTGCCCTCGGGCATGCCGCGCAGCCGCGACGGGAGTAAGGTGATTCTGAGGCCCCGCGCGCCGGGCTCGCCAGCCGGCTATCCGGCAGGCCGCCCCATGCCGCGGGCCCCGTCGCGTTCGACCTCTTGGCTCAGGGTCACGGCGACACCGGCATCGCGAAACGCTTCCCTGGCCGCGTCTACCGTGCCGGGCAGGTCGACCGGTCGGGTCGCGTCCTCGATGACGATTGCCTCGAACCCGTGGGCTCGCGCGTCCGTCGCCGACCAGCCGACGCAGAAGTCGAAGGCGAGCCCGACCAGAAACACACGCTGGATGTGCAGGGCGCCCAGTAGGCCTCCGAGGCCGGTGGGCGTGCTGCGGTCATTCTCGGCAAAGGCAGAATACGAATCGATGCTGGCGTTCATGCCCTTGCGAATGACCGCCAGCGCGCCGTCTGTCTCCAGGTCAGGGTGGAAGGACGCGCCCTCGCTGCCCTGGATGCAATGGTCCGGCCACAGCGTCTGCTCGCCGTACGGCATGCTGATCG
Organism: Rhodospirillales bacterium; assembly: GCA_028824295.1. NCBI lineage: Bacteria > Pseudomonadati > Pseudomonadota > Alphaproteobacteria > Rhodospirillales > Rhodospirillales bacterium. The sequence continues at coordinate 422,100 of JAPPED010000003.1, forward strand.
TGTCGTACGGCGACTTGCCGGCATGCATGCTCGCGAACGACGCATGGTCCGAAGGATGCCAGTCCTGGGTGAGAACGACGTTCTGGAACTGCGGCAGCAGGCGATTGATGACGGGCACCACCTGGTCGCCGTCAGCGACCGGCAGGTTGCCGCCCGGACAGAAGTCGTTCTGGACATCGATGACGAGCAGGAGATCGTGCGGCTCCATCATCAGGCGGTCGTCCGTCGGGTACAGGTCAGCTCAAGCAGTTCAGAGTACTCCGATAGGGCAACGAGGTCAGAACGCTCCTCCTGTATTTGCCGGGGGGCCCGGAACAGGACGGCGCGCGTTGCGGCGTCGAGCATCGGAATGTCGTTGTACGAATCGCCCACTGCAACCACTTCGAAACCTAGGGCAGCGAAGCCCTCGACGGCGCGTCGCTTATGGTCGTCGATCCGTTTTCTCCAGCCGACCACACGCTGGTCGGCCGACGTTTCCAGGTGGTGGCAGAACACCGCCGGACGACCGAGCGCGGCGAACAGCGGGTCCGAGAGTTCGTAGAACGTGTCTGACAGGATGGTCACCTGGTGGGCCTCGCGTAGGCGGTCGAGAAATGCGCGCGCGCCCGGATACGGCTGCAGTGACCCTGCAACCGCGCGAAGCCGCGGCAGGTCAATGGCGTGCTGGGCCATGACCTCGATTCGATGGCGCATGAGGGCGTCGTAGTCGGCGACGTCACGCGTGGTCTTTCGCAGCTCCTGGATCCCGGTCTCCGTGGCGACTGCGTGCCAGATCTCCGGCACCAGCACCCCTTCCAAATCCAGGCAGACCATTTGCATGGGCGGTTTGTGGACGCGTCTGACCGGGATCAGAGCGCGTCGGCGATCTCCGGCACGATCTTGAACAGGTCGCCGACCAGCCCGTAGTCGGCAACCTGGAAGATGGGGGCTTCCTGGTCCTTGTTGATGGCGACAATCACCTTGCTGTCCTTCATGCCCGCGAGGTGCTGAATGGCCCCGGAAATACCCACGGCGATGTACAGCTCGGGCGCGACCACCTTGCCGGTTTGGCCGACTTGGAAATCGTTCGGGACGTAGCCGGCGTCCACGGCGGCACGGCTGGCGCCCACGGCGGCACCCAGCTTGTCCGCCAGCTGGTCGAGCAGCTGGAAGTTCTCGCCGCTGCCCATGCCCCTGCCGCCGGAGATGACGATGCGCGCAGCGGCAAGCTCCGGCCGGTCAGACTGGCTCAGCTCGCGCTTGACGAACCGCGCGATGTCGTGCGCCGCGACTTCGGGACCGTCGGTGATGGCGGCCGAGCCGCCAGGCGCCTCGGCCACGGCAAACGCGGTGCCGCGTACCGTGATGACCTTTACGGGATCACGGGAGCGCACGGTGGCCAACGCGTTGCCCGCATAGATGGGCCTGATGAACGTGTCTTCGTCCACGATCTCCGTGATGTCGGAGATCTGCTGGACATCCAGCATGGCGGCCACGCGAGGCATCAGATTCTTGCCCCAGGTTCCCGCCGGCGCGAGCACGTAGCCGTAGTTCTTGGTGGCCTCCACCACAGCGGGCGCCAGGTTCTCGGCCAGGTTGCCGGCGAGGCCGGGCCCGCCAGCCTTGATGACCGAACGGACGCCGACGATTCCGCTGGCGGCTTCGGACGCCTCGTCGCCCCGCTCGTCCAGCACCAGCACGTCGACCTCCGGGCTGATGGCAAGTGCGGCGGTAATCGTGGCGAGCGTGCCGCGGGGAAGATTGGCACCGTCGGTTTCGGCAACGACCAGAACAGCCATCAGAGAACGCCCTTTTCTTCTCGGAGGATCTGTACGAGTTCTGCGGCTGATTCGAGCACGCGGCCCGGCGGCCGTGGCGGCGGCTCGGCCACCGTGACCGTTTCCAGGCGCGGCGCGACGTCGACGCTGTAGTCCGCCGGGGTCTTCGCCTCGATGGGCTTGCTCTTTGCCTTCATGATTCCCGGTAATGACGGATAACGCGGTTCGTTCAGCCGGAGATCGGTGGTGACGATCGCCGGCGCATTGATCGAGATGGTCTCGAGGCCGCCGTCGATCTCGCGGGTGACGTCGAACACGCCGTCACCGATCACGAGTTCGGACGCGAACGTGCCCTGCGGCCAGCCGAGCAGCGCCGCCAGCATCTGCCCGGTTTGATTGCTGTCGTCGTCGATGGCTTGCTTGCCCAGTATCACGAGCTCTGGCTCCTCTGCCGCGACGACGCCGGCGAGCAGTTTGGCCACCGCGAGCGGTTCGGGGGGCTGTTCGGTCTGCACGTGGATGCCGCGGTCGCACCCGAAGGCGAGAGCGGTTCGGATGGTTTCCTGGCTACGAGCCGGCCCGATCGAGACGGCAATGACCTCGGAAGCCGTACCTGCCTCTTTCAACCGGATCGCTTCTTCGACAGCAATTTCATCGAACGGGTTCATGGACATCTTGACGTTGTCGGTCTCGACACCGGAACCATCCGGCAGCACCCGAATGCGTACGTTGTAGTCGATGACACGTTTGACTGCGACAAGGATTTTCATGAGCGACCGGCTCCGAGGGGACAGTAGCGGTGAGGGAGGGGCGCGCGTCGACTCGCGCGGCCTTGATGCATCCTAAACGAATGCTCCGGGAATTCGCTCAGGACGCATTCTGCATCAATGCGGCGAACGCAAGGATTAGCAGAACGGCAAGCGCCTGCAACACGACGCGGGCGCGCATCAGGCGGTTTCCCCAGCGGGCATTGAATTCGCCACCGCGAAACATCGAGATGACGCCGACCGCCAGCACGATGACAACCGCGGCGAGGCTGATCCCCAGAATGTAGGGAAAGATGTCTTGCAGCAGGCTCACGTGCGGCTCCGGCAAGGCAGGAAAGCAGGAGGATAGTTGAATGTGGCGTGCCGGAAACCGATAGACCCCGGCGCCTCATGCTCGGGGCATCCTCGCTGTCGCGGCCGGCAGCCGGTACGAGCCGACACCCCGGATGTCCCTGCGCAACCCGTTACGAGCGTCACCGTGACGCCAGAATTCCGGTGCCGACGGGTTTCCAACAGAAAGCCGGGACTTCGGCCAGAAGAGAAAAACCTAGCTGATCAGGTCACGTCAACCCACAGTTCCGAGAGGCCCCGAAGGACCATCTGGTTTCGACGGACCGGGTCCTGCGCCAGGCGTATCCTCGGAAAGCGCTCGAGCAGGGCCTTGAAGGTGACCTTCCCCTCCAGCACTGCGAGTGATGCGCCCAGGCAATAATGAATGCCGCGTCCAAAGGATATGTGACTTTTCTCGGATCTCCCGAGATCGAGGCGATTGGGGTCGGTAAAGACTTCGGGGTCCCGGTTGGCCGCCCCCAACAGGGAGATCACCCGGTCACCGGAGCGAATCTTTTTGCCGCCGATGTCGAGGTCCTCGCGCGCAATCCGGCCGTCGAATTGGACCGGAGGGTCGTACCGAAGCAGTTCGCCGATGGCTCCCGTGAGCATGTCGGGATGCTGACGCAGGCGCTCGAGCTGATCGGGGTGACGGAGGAGCGCGAGCATCCCGTTTCCGATCAGGTTGCGCGTCGTCTCGTTCCCGGCGACGAGCAGGAGCATCAGGGTGGATAGAAGTTCCTCCCGGGTGAGGCGGTCTCCAGCTTCCTCGGCGGCCATGAGCCCGCTCAGCAGGTCATCCTGCGGGTTCGTGCGGCGTTTCTCGATCTGTCCTTCGAAGTACTCGAAGAGCTCGCCGGTCGCCTTGCGCACCTTGTGCACGTTGGGCTCGTCGAGCAGCGGCTCGACCGTCATGGCGATGTCATCGGACCAACCGCGGAACCGGTCCCGATCCTCCGGCGGCACCCCGAGCATCTCAGCGATCACGATGACGGGCAGCGGGAATGCCACCGCGTCGATGAGGTCAAAGCGGTCCTGGTTGCCAACGGCGTCAAGGAGCTCGTTCACCACGGCGTCGATCCGGGGCTCGAGCTTCTCGATGGCACGCGGCGTAAAGGCCTTGGACACTAGCCCCCGCAAGCGGGTGTGCTTGGGAGGATCGAAGTCGAGCATCGTCAGATACGAGGTGTAGCCGTAGTTCCGGCCCTCCGACGTGAAACGCTTGTGATCCCTGAGGAGCTGATCGACATCCTCGTACCGGGTCAGTGCCCAGGCTTTCATCAGTCGCATCCGGTGCACCGGATCCTTGCGACGGATCTCGTCGTACAGCCCGTACGGTTCGTGTCGCGTGGCGATGGAGGTCGGGTCGTAAGCGACACCGGATTCCAGCCGTTCCCATGCCAGCAGCATCTGTTTGGCCGCCGGGGTAATGAGCCGGTTTGCCAGACGGGATAGGGAAGCCATAGGCACCTCGCGTTGATGCAGCCAGGACGGCGAACGCCAGATCACAATCCGTGGCTCGCCGGGCTTGTCGATACGTTGCCCAAGCGGCGGACAACGTCAAGCCTGCTGTAGCCGGCTAGCTTGCCATCTTCGGGTGTGACTTAGGGCACCAACGCTGGACGCCGCCGACGTAGGCGAGTAGTTGGCCACCGCATGTCCGACGGCAACACACGCCTTGCGGGTGCATCAGTTTCACATGCCCTCTTGGTCGTCTGGTCCGCCGGAGTGCGGGCGCACGCGAACGGCAGGATCGCTTCAGAGCGATGTGAGTTCCTCCGAGATCTCCCACAGGCGTTTGGCGATGTCCGGGTCCTGGGAAACTGCCGACGACGTGGCCGCGCGGCCGGGGGAGCGAAACTTGCCGCTCACGCCCGGCGTGAAGTACTTGCCGGTAACGCCGGCAAGGTCCGGCGAGGTGGCGAGATGGATTGAGGTTTCTGCGCCTTTCTCGGGTGTAATGGCGGCAGTGAAGCGAAACACTAAGGTGGCGACGGTCCGCCAAAATGCGGAATTGTCGGTGTCACCCTGCCCGAGATGGGAGCGCACAAAGCCCGGATGAAGGGCGTTGACCGTGGGCCCCCCGTTGCCGAGCTTGCGCGCCAGTTCGTAGGTGAACAGCAGGTTGCAGAGTTTCGAGCGCTTGTATGCGGTCCAGCCGTTGTACCGGTGAGAGAACTGCAGATCGTCGAAGTTCAGATTGGTCCCCACGTGCGCATGTGAGGCCACGTTGACAATGCGGGCCCCGGGCGTCGCCCGGAGTTGGTCCAGCACCAGGTTCGTGAGAAGGAAGTAGGCGAGATGATTGAGCGCGAAGGTCATCTCGATCCCATCGACACTGACTTTGCGGCTGGCGAACAGCCCTCCCGCGTTGTTCACGAGCACATCAAGACGATCGCCTTGGGTCATGATTGCTCGGGCCAATTGCCGGACATCGCTCTGGGAGGAGAGATCCGCTTGGTGGAAGCACACGGCATCGTTGCCGGTGTCCGCGCGAATCCCGGCGACGGCGGTGTTGCCCTTCAAGGGGTTCCGTCCCACGATGGTGACGCGGGCACCACGGGCGGCCAGGGCCTTCGCGGTGGCCCGTCCGATACCGTCAGTTGCACCGGTCACGATGACGACTTTGCCGTCCACGGTTGGACCCCCGAGTCGAGCTGCTCGCTCCTGCATGATAGCCGCCGGGACGTTTCCGCTCCTGGGTCGCCGCTGCCGATCGGGACAGCAGTTCTGACCACATGTCGTTGCCTGATGCCCCTCGGGCGAGTAGTCAGTAGAGCACCTAGCTATCGGTCGGGATGCAGGCCATGGATGAGTCAATAGGCTGCGGCGTGCGGCCGCGTCCGCTTTCAGGACCGCGTGTTGGGCCGCAGTCGCGTGCGGCCGCCCGGCAACTGGTGGTGTTTCTGCATGGCTGGGGATCGAGCGGGGACGACTTGATTCAGTTGGCCCCGTTGTTCGCCACCGCACTGCCCGATGCGGAGTTCGTGTCACCTCACGGACCGGAGCGGTGTGATCAGAACCCGGCCGGCTTTCAGTGGTTCAGCCTCGCGCGCGGGGAGCAGGACCGCACAGCGGCGGCCGCGCGAGCCGTTGCCGACCTTGAGGCCTTTCTCGAGGTCGAACAACAGCAGCTGGGACTCGCAGAGAACCGGGTGGCTCTGGTGGGCTTCAGCCAGGGCACGATGATGGCCCTTGAACTGGGGCTGTCGCGGAATTTCGCCGGGATCCTCGGGTATTCAGGGGCGCTGCTGCCGTCGGCACGAACCGCTAGTGGCGCCGACGTCTTGCTGGTGCATGGGGCGGCCGATGATGTGCTACCGGTCGAAGGCATGTACGGGGCGGTTGCCGAGCTGGCGCCGCTCGGTGCCCGGGTCCGGTACCATGTCCGGCCGCGGCTGGGGCATTCCATCGACCAGGAGGGCATCGTGCTCGGGGCGGACTTTCTGCGGCGCCGGTTCCTTGGATGAGACTTCGAAGACCCACGCCGGTGTGTGGTAAAACGTGGTGACGTGGAAATCGAGGACTAGACCATGAGCGACGAACGCTTTCGCCGGGGCGATGACAGCCTGCAGGAGATCGCCGGTCTTTGGGAGCGCACCAGCGCGAACGGCCGCGAGTACATCGGCGGGCGCACCTCGGACGACGAGGACATCACGATTCCTGCGGGTTCCTTTGTGATGGTATTTCCGAACGACAGCGACAATCCACGTGCACCGGCGTTTCGCCTGTTGTATTCGCCGCCGCGCGATGATGGGCCGCGGGCCGCACCGTCGGCGAAAGGCAGGTTCGACCGGTTCAAGGGCGGAGCCAAGCCGCAGGACGAGTTCTCGAGTAGTGATTCGGCCCAGCGCAATCCGATGACGCATGCGGCGCCGGCCGACGACATTCAGGACGACGATATACCGTTCTAGGCAACGCCCATGACTGGGGGGTGACTCATCGACCAGCAGTTAATGGCGCAAGAGGTGTTCGGACACTCCTCGAGTCGAGAAGCATCATGGCCGCCTCCCCAAGAGCCCTGGGTGTCGCCAGCAGTCAGCCTTCCACGGCCACGCCGATGATGAAGAGAACCGAATAGTCCTGCTTGTTGCAGCCCTCGATCGGCGGCATCAAGCCTCCTGGAGCCACCGGAAATTCGGTCATTTGCGCCTTGGCTGGCGAGCACGGGCTGTCGGGAGTCGCTGGGGTGTAGCGCGCGGAACGACATCGCAGATGCGTCACGTCATGGATCGTGGCATCGCCCCGGAGTTCCCAGCGTTGATCACCGTCCTGGTCCATGGGATGGACTGTCAGCACAGTCGTGACCTCGCGTCCGCCGGTGACAACGTACTGACCAGAAGGAAGCGGAAACTGCGGCTTCTCCATGATCAGGCCGTTTTCTTCCACCCACCAGTCCGTCTCGTCGAATTTCCACCGAGCCGGCGCAACTCCGCCTGCGGCTTGCAATCGCTCGTAGTGCTTCAGCCACACTCCCCGCGGGCCCGGGTCCAAGCGCCAGAGCCCCCACTGCTGCGCGCCACTCCCCGAGTTGGCGCCCGGGTCACCCAATGCAGCGATGAATTGTGGGCGAATCTGCTTGAATCTTGTCTCATCATCACTGGCCGCCTGAACCGGTTGTCCGGCAGTGACCATGATCACAAGCAGCCCAATGGCCCAGAGTGCGCAGGGGATCAGGCGCTGTGTGGTGGTTGAGGACGGCAACACTGGACCTCGCCACGGAAACGTGTGTGTGGTCATCGCGGAATCTTGCGGGCTGATCTTCGTGGTGATCGGGCCCCATTCCGTGATCCGGTCGCAATGGTAGTGAATGGTCGGTGGCGGCTCCAGCAGAAGTGTGGCCGGCGCGTCCGGGACACCCATCTGACCAAACTCAGGACGTCACTCCGCTTCCTTCTCGGGTGCCGCTAAAGCTGCACACGACCATCCTCGAGGATCCCGTCCTCGTGATGCAACAGCGGGCCGAGACGACCGGGCTAGATGCTGCCCCCGGCACGTAACCGCTTCACTTCCTGGTGGCTTTTCCCCAGGACGTCACGAAGAATCGATTCGGTATCGCCGCCCAGCGCCGGTGCAGCTCCTCGGTACCGCACGGGCGTTCGGGACAGCCGGATGGGATTCCCGGGGCTCGGGACGGTGCCGCCGTTTGCATGCGGAAGTTCGATGCGCATCCCGCGCGCTCTTGTCTGTTCAAGGTTGAGGGCGTCGAGCACGGTATTTACCGGAGCGAACGGAATGTCTGCAGCTGTGAGGGCGGCGTCCCAGTGACTGAACGGCTGATTACGCATTTGGTTCTCAATGAGGCCGTCCAGGACCTCCCGGTGCTGCAACCGGTCACGGTTGGTCGCGAAGCGGGGATCTGCGGCCAGGTGCGGAAGCTCGATCGCCGTGGCAAAACGAGCGAATTGCGCGTTGTTGCCGACGGCAACCACCATGGGGCGATCGGCGGTCGGATATAGGCGATAGGGGACCACATGCGGGTGCGCATTGCCTAGGCGAGGCGGCGAGGTGCCCGTGATCAGACCGGAGATCGCCATCATCGAAAGGCCGGCTATCGTGGAATCCAGCAATGCGAGGTCGATGTGCTGGCCCTGCCCGCTGCGCCCGCGCTCTAGGATGGCAGCGAGAACCGCCTGGACGGCGTACATGCCGGTAAAGAGGTCGCTGACCGCCAGTCCCGTCTTGGTCGGGCCGCCCCCAGGCCGGTCGTCAGCTTCGCCAGTGAGGCTCATGAGCCCGCCCTCGGCCTGGATCATGAAGTCGTAGCCGGGCCGCATTCGTGCCGGTCCTGTCTGGCCGAAGCCGGTGATCGAGCAGTAGATCAGGCGCGGGTTGACGGCGGAAAGCGACTCGTAGTCCAGGCCGAAGCGGGCCAGTCCGCCCACACGATAATTCTCGACCAGCACGTCGGACTGGCCAGCCAGTTCCCTGATGATCTGCTGTCCGTCAGGGTCGGCCAGGTTTACGGTAATGGACCGCTTGCCGCGGTTCGCTGACTGGAAGTAGGCGCTTTCGCCCGGTCCTTCACCGGTCTCCATCTGCAAGAACGGCGGCCCCCAATGACGCGTGTCATCGCCGGTGCCGGGCCGTTCGACCTTGATGACCTCCGCGCCGAGATCCCCGAGACACTGGGCGCACCATGGCCCGGCGAGAACCCGACTGAGGTCAAGCACTCGTATACCTTCAAGCGTTTCCGGCACAAACTTCTCCTTGCGACACATTTCCGAGCCGCGCGCATGGTGTCCCAATTTCAGATGCTCTTCTATACACTTGCCGGCGGAACTGCCGGTACCGGATCGGGAAACACGTGGTGGCGCTCGAGCTTCACATGAATCCGGCGCTGGTACTTAACGCCGACTATCGGCCGCTCCGATACTTTCCGCTGTCGCTGCTGCCCTGGCAGGACACGGTGCGGGCCGTGTTTCTCGAGCGGGTCAGCATCGTCGCCGAGTACGATCAGGTCGTCCGGTCGGCCACGTCGTCGATGCGGCTCCCCAGCGTGGTGGCCCTCAAGCGATACATCAAGGGCAATCGGACCCCCGCCTTCACGCGCTTCAACCTGTTTCTTCGAGACCGGTTCACGTGTCAGTACTGCGGGGCCCGTGAACCCGTGTCCGACCTCACGTTCGATCATATCCTGCCGAAATCCAGGGGGGGGCGGACCTCCTGGGACAACGTGGTCGCTGCTTGCGCTCCCTGCAACTTCGTGAAGGGGAATCATCTTCTCGACGAGATCGGCATGCGCCTGATCCGGGAGCCTAGGGCGCCGACCGAGCGCGAACTTCATGCGCGCGCGCCGGGCTTTCCCCCCAACTACCTACACGAGAGTTGGCGGGACTACCTGTATTGGGATACCGAGCTCGAAGCCGACTGACCAGGCTCTGTTTCGGCTCCACGAGACGATGAAGCTTTCTTGTAGCGGCGCCGCGGGGCGGGCTTGCGCCGCGCACGGGGAATCCGCTGCCGCGACCGACGGGCTGCTCGTTGCTGCGATCGGTGTGCGCGGGCCCGTGCCAGCCGGTGGCCGCATCTGAGGATGCACGACAGACGGCGTGCCACCGCAACAGCAATGGAATAACCTGACATTGGATCTCGTGCTCTGATCTGAAGGAGGACCCGGCCATGCCGACCTTGACCGACGAGCAGCGCCGCCAGTGGGCGGTAGACGGTTACATCCACCTGAAGGGAGCATTGGATCCCCGCGAAGTTGCGCTGTACAGCGGGTTGATCGACTCGATCCGGCACGTGCCCGGATGGGAGCCCACGCCGGACGTGCCACGCGGTCACTACAGCTGGGTGGAATGCAACCCGACCGCAGACGATCCTGACTCCTTCATGGATCGTCGGGACATCCTGGGCTATGGGCAGCCCTTCCTCGACATTGTCGATCGACCGAACGTGTTCGACCTGATTCTGGAGCTGATGGGCCCGTACATCGTGCTCAGCATGTCGCAGGCGATTGTCCGCGCGCCGACCACAGAGTTCCCCGGCTTCACGCACACAGATGGGGGCGAGGCGCTCCGAAGAATTCGGGTAACGGAAACCAGCAAGCCGCTCGCGATGAAGGCCCTGTACCTGCTCACCGATGTCGAGGGAACGGACTGCGGCAACTTCACGGTCTTCCCCGGAAGCCATCTTCGGCAGATTCCGTTCGACTGCGACGCCGCGCCCACTCCCCACACGCCGGGGGCTGTCCAGCTGGGCGGCGAGGCCGGCGACTGCTACCTGTTCAGCCACGCGCTGTGGCATGGGCCGGCGCCGAATCACTCCGGGAAGGGTCGCAAGACATTGCTCTACAACTATGCGCAGATGTTCCTGAAGACGTACGACTTTCCCACCATGACCGGCGTCATGGAATCATGCACGCCGCGCCAGCGCCGACTTCTGGGCGATCTCGGGCACGACCCGAGACCGGGCGATTACTTCTACGTGCCGGACGACCAGGAGGAGGTCATCTACGAACAACCGCACGCCAGACAGGCGGCCTGAACCTCCCGGAACCGGCCCGGGCGCGCCGGAGACCGCCGCCCGGTGGGCGGAGCCCATAGGCCGCGCGCGGTGTCAGTGGGCGCCGGGGGCGTTGAGTTTCTGGCTACTCGAGGTCAAGCCGCTCGAGACGTTCGGCAATGGCCTGGCGCATCGGTTCATCGGGCGGTATTCGTTGCAGTAGCCGGCTGAGCATGACCCGGGCAGTTTCCTTGTCGTTCTGCCGTGCCGCCGCCTCTCCGACAACGTACAGGGCCAGCGCATGGTCCGGGTCAACGTCGAGCACCCGGCGAAACAGGACGAGGGCCTCTTCCGGGGGTTCGGCCGGGTCTTCGGATCCCAGGGTGAGCGCTTCCGCGGCCCCGGCAAGCGCCTCGGGGTCCTCGGGCGCGAGCGCGACGGCCCGCAGGTAGGCCTCGTGGCTGAGATCGAACTGGTTTAGGACCCGGCGGGACCGCCCCAGTCGTTTCCAGCCTTCTAGGTCGTCCGGGTTCTCGGCCAGTCGTGCAGCCAGCCCGTCCACCATGGCCCGGATCTGGGCATCGTCCGGGAGTTGCGGCGTGGCGTCGGGCAGGGGAGAGGGCAGGTTCGCGCGCGCTGCGGCCTCGCGGATGCCGCTTTCGACCATCGGCCGGAATTCGGCGTCGGGCGGCAGATCCGTGAGCAGCGAGTTCCACGTCGCGAGCGCATCCGCCGGCTGTCCGGCCTGGAGTTCCGCCAGGCCGGCGTAAAAGCGTGCCGGCAAGTGGGCGGGCTCCACGGCGAGCGCTTCGGCAATCAGGTCGGTAGCTTCCGCTGTAACGGTGCCTTCGTTGGCCATGATCAACGATTGCGCGGCGTGTGCCAGGGCGTCTGCCTGCTCGTCACCCCCCAGCGCGGCCGCGCGGCGCCACATGGTGGCTGCCTCCCCGGGATGGCCTGCTTCGTCAAGAGCTTGTGCAAGGTTCATCAGAGGGCCTGGCGAGTCCGGCTGCGACGCAACTTGACGCTCAAGCAGGGCAATCAGCGTATCCCCGTCGTCCAGCGAAGCCTGGGGATCAATGAAACCCGGGCTGCCGACAACCAGGTACACGGCCGCCGCGCCGAACGGGATGGCGAACGTGCCGACGCCTGCCAATCCCCGCAGGCGGTTGTCGGGTCTGGCGCGGAGACCCAGCAGCAGCGCAGCGATGACGGCAATGGAGATGCCGGCAACGACCAGGAGGAACGTCATGAAGCTCCTGGATCGCCAGGATCGCTGCGGCGACTCCGGGCCCGCCTGACCCGGGTCCGGGCAAGGGCCAGTGCCAGCAGGAGAAACGCCAGTGGGCCAAGCCACAGGAGCCAGGTAGCCGGCTTGAACGGGGGCTGCAGGAGAATGAAATCCCCGTAGCGCTCAACGAGGAAATCGACGATCGCCTCGTCGGTGTCGCCGGCCGCAACGCGCTCCCGGATGAGCGCTCGCATGTCCTTCGCCAGGTCGGCATCGGAATCGAGCAGGGACTGGTTCTGGCAGACCACGCAACGGAGTTCGGCAGCCAGTGCCCGCACCCGCTCGTCGGCGGTCTCGGCGGTCGCGGGAATACCCGCCAAAATTGGCAGCAGGATGACGATTCCGATGATCGGCGAGGCCGCCGTCAACTGTCCGGTTCCTGAAGATGGGCGAGGAAAGGAAGGAACACCCGCTCCAGATCATCCTCGCTCAAGGGGCCGGCGTGCCGGTGACGGATGAACCCCTCCCGGTCCACGAGGAACGTTTCCGGGACCCCGAAAATTCCCAGCTCAATCCCAGTCCGACCGTCCTGGTCGGCCCCAATTGCACGGAAGGGATCGCCGCGTTCGGCAAGAAACGCCCGGGCCAGCTCTGGACGGTCCTTGTAGTTGACCCCGTAGACGGGAATTCCCTGTTGCGACATGGTGAGCAATTGCGGGTGCTCGATCTTGCAGGGGCCGCACCATTCCGCCCAGACGTTGAGGATGTACGGCGCTCCGCGCAGCTTCTCGGTATCGAGTGCAGGCCCGTCGGGATACAGGGAATCAAGTTGAATCGGAGGCATGGGTTGATCGAGACGGGCGGAAGGGGGCACGTCAGTGCCGTCGTCCAGCGTCGCGAGCCGCCCGGCAAAGACGGCTGCGAGCGCAATCACCGCGATTGCCGGCAACGCGTATAGATAGATTCGACGAAAGGTCATGCTGGTTGCACCGACGCGGACTGGGCACCGGCCGCGTACATCCGGGGTCGGGTCCGCTCGGCAATGGATACTGCTCCGCCGAGGACGCTGAGAAAAGCGCCCCCCCAGATCCACCAAATGAGGGGATTGAAGGTCAGGCGCGTTCCCCAGCCGCCATCCGCCACGGGATCACCCAGTACCACGTAGATGTCGCCGACGAACGTTTCCAGGATGGCTGCCTCGGTGGTGGCCGTGCCGCTTGCGAGATAGGCGCGCCGTTCCGGCAACAATGTCGTGGCGCTTCCGCCCGGGCCAGTGACGAGAAACCGGCCTTGGAGCGCGGTGTAGTTGGGTCCCTCAACGTCTTCCACGCCAGCGAACTCGATCTTGTGACCCGCCAGGGACAGCGCTTCCCCGGAATGCATGACCTGCTCGAGATCAACCCGGGCGGTGCTGGACGCGGTGACGCCAACCACCAGTACGGCGACGCCCATGTGGGCCAGCGCCATGCCGTGGGCGGAGGCCGGCAGACTTCGTACGCGCCGCAACAGGCGTCGGGGGTTGCGCGCAGGACGCAGACGCGCCAGCCACTGGCGCACCGTTCCCGCCGCGAGAAATGCCGCGAGGCCGTATCCGGCTAGCGCCATGGGGACAGGGTCGCGTTGCAGCACGCCGGTCAGCACCACGGCGCCGACGGCGCAGATCACGGCAAACCGCATCCGGTGCAACACGCCCGGGAGATCCGCTCGCTTCCAGGGGATGGCAGGCCCCATCGCGGCGAGCACAATGGCCGGAATTGCGATTGGCAGAAAGACGGCGTTGTAATACGGCGGGCCCACGCTCACGGGTGGACTGCCGGCAACCTCCATGAAGATCGGATACAGCGTCCCAAGGAGTACGGTTGCCGCAGCTGCACCGAAGAACACGTTGTTCAGCAGGAGGGCTCCCTCCCGACTCACGGGCTCGAACAGACCTTCGGCCCGGATGCGCGGCGCACGGACGGCAAACAGCGCAAACGCGCCACCGGTAACCGCCGCAAGGAAGGCAAGGATGAAGAGGCCGCGGGCGGGATCGCTGGCGAACGTATGCACAGATGTAATGGCGCCGGAGCGGACAAGGAACGTCCCCAGCAGGGAAAGGGAGAAGCCGGTGATGCAGAGAAGCAGCGTCCAGGCCTTCAGCGTGTCCCGCTTTTCCGCCACCCTGAGCGAGTGCAGGAGTGCGGTGGCGATCAGCCAGGGAATGAATGAGGCGTTTTCCACCGGATCCCAGAACCACCAGCCGCCCCAGCCGAGCTCGTAGTAGGCCCACCAGCTTCCGAGCGCGATACCGGCGGTCAGGAAACACCAGGCGAGGAGCACCCAGGGGCGAGCGAGCTTCGCCCACGTGGCGTCGATCTCCTTGCCAAGCAGGCCGGCGATGGCAAACGAGAACGCAACGGACAGGCCGACGTAACCCATGTAGAGGCAGGGCGGGTGGAACGCCAGACCGGGGTCCTGGAGAATCGGATTGAGACCCATGCCTTCGACCGGAACCGGGATCAGGCGTGCGAACGGGTTGGAGGTGAAGATGGAAAACGCCAGGAACCCGGCGGCGATAAGACCTTGTATGGCGAGGGCGCGCGCGCGGAGCGCCGGCGGGACCTGGCGACCGAACACGGCCAGAGCCGCTCCGTAGATCGCGAGAATCAGCACCCACAGGACCAGGGAGCCCTCGTGGTTTCCCCACACCCCGCTGATCTTGTAGATCAGGGGCTTGAGCGTGTGTGAGTTCTGCCAGACGTTGAGGAGCGAGAAGTCCGAAGTGACGTAGCCGTGCCCAAGCATCACGATCGCAATCGTGACCAGCCCGCAGAGCACCACCGACGAGACGTCGCTTACGGCCATCAGATTCGCATCGTTGCGGGCAGCGCCGACCAGCGGCACCGTGCCTTGGAACAAGGCAACCCCGAACGCAAGAATGAGGGCGAACAGCCCTATTTCACCGGTCATTCCCTTCGTGTTCCGGGATGGAGCTTGCCATCGCGGCGAGCGGTCGGGATCCCGGGACACCGTTCAGTCGCCTGCGGGGACGTCTGCCCCCTGATGCGCGCTGGCCGGGATTGAGTGCTGCCTGTCGATCCCGTCATAAGGAAACCCTGCAGGTTGGTGCCGGACGGTCCGCGCGGTCCCGGAGCGAACGAGCGCACTCGAAGGTGGGATTCGGACAGCATACGTTGATCGATCGCCGCACCTTAGCCCGCTCCAATCGTGACGCACAGGGTGCCAGTGCGAGATAGTGCATCCCAGTTCGGTTGTCGCCGGCCGGAGCAATGTCTTCGCAGGGTTCTGTTGTCGGCTGTCCCGCCGACGCACCACGTGCCGGGCCAGGATAGGAATCGGTCACGGTAGTTCCCGCTCTGGCTCGTACCGTTGCAGGCGAAATGGCCGGCTCTGGCCGGTGGCTGGAAGGGAGCGCAGGTGAGGTGCGCTGCTCACGAGGACGACGGGGCGCGCGGGACCGAGATCGTTTCGGTCGCATTCTCTGATCGGTTCGTGTAGACGGCGGAAGCTGCGCCGGAACGCCCCGACGTGTGCGCCGCCCCCCGGCGGAACCCGCTACCACCGACTGGAGCCCCAACTTGCCTGGTCCAGCGCGCTCCACCTCATCGTCTGCCCGCCAAGTACAAATCGGGGTCGCCTGCATCTTTGGCGGTGTCGTGGCGCTGACCCTCCAAGACGCGGTGATCAAGTGGCTGAGTTCCGACTTTGCGCTCCATGAAGTCACGTTCGCGCGCTCCCTAGTCGCCATCGTCATCACGCTGGCGATCGTCCGCCTGGAAGGCGGAATGCGCTTGCTCAGGACGCGCCGTCCGGGACTGCACATCGTCAGGTGCCTCCTGTTCATCTGGACCAACATGTGCTTTTTCATGGGTGTCGCCAGCATGCCCTTGGCCGAGGCCACGGCAGTGTTCTTCGTGGCGCCGCTGTTCATCACGGTGTTTTCCGTCGTGCTGCTGAAGGACCGTGTGGGACCGCGGCGCTGGGCCGCTGTTCTGGTCGGCATGGTGGGGATGGTGATCATGCTGCGGCCCGGTCGGGATACGCTGGAGCTTGCCGCGCTGTTTCCCGTGGGTGCCGCGGTCGGTTACGCGCTGCTGCAGATCGTCACGCGACGGCTCGGGACGACTGACCGGGCCTCATCGATGGCACTCTACGTGCACCTGGCTTTCGCCATCGCGAGCTTGGGAGTCGGTCTGGTGATCGGCGATGGCCGCTTCGCCAGTTCCGACCACCCGAGTTTCCAGTTCCTGCTGCGGGCCTGGAGTTGGCCGGACGGTATGGAGTTGGCACTGCTGTTCGCGTGCGGTGTGCTGATAGGGGCCGGGACGTACTTCCTTTCGCAGGCCTACCGGGTGGCCCAGCCTGCCGTAGTGGCGCCGTTCGAATACACGGCGTTGCCACTTTCGTTGCTGTGGGGATTGCTGGTTTGGGGCGACTGGCCTGACGCCACGGCGGCAGTCGGGATGGCGTTGATCGCGGGGAGCGGGCTCTACGTCTTCTACCGTGAGACCCTGACCGCTCCGCCGGCAGTGGTCAGGCGGCTATTCCGACGGGACCGCTAGCAGGTCGGGTTTCGTCTGCGCTTCAGACTATCGGCCGCCCCGAGGGAGCCATGCGGCCCGCCGGGGGCGCCAGCAGGACGCCTTGCTCATGCGAAGTGGCGCGAAATGCCTGCAGGGCCCGTGCCGTACAATCAGGTCGACGCTGGCGCCCGCGTTTCGAACGCGGCCGACCGGGATCGCGTGGAGGATGTGTATGCGGATCGCGTTTATCGGGCTTGGCAACATGGGTGAGCCGATGGCCGCCAATCTGGTTGCGGCGGGCCATGAGGTGCATGGATACGACGTCGCCGTGCCGGCGATGGAACGTGCGGTGGCGCGGGGCGTGAAGGTTGCGCCGTCGCCGGCCGGAGCGTGCAGCGAGGCGCAAGCCGTCGTCACCATGCTGCCGGCCGGACAGGATGTCGAAGATGTTTACACCGGCCGTGACGGACTACTTGATGCGCTGTCTCGGGACACACTGCTGATCGATGCATCCACGATCGACGTTGCGACCGCCCGTCGGCTGGCCGCCCAGGCCGAGCAGGGTGCCCACGCCATGCTTGACGCCCCGGTGTCTGGTGGTGTGATCGGGGCCGAGAAAGCGACGCTGACGTTCATGGTTGGGGGTAGCCCACAGGCGTTCGAATCCGCCCAACCCTTGTTCGAGGCCATGGGACAGAAGTCGGTCCTCGCGGGCGGTCCCGGCGCCGGGCAAGCGGCAAAGGCATGCAACAACATGTTGCTCGGCATCTCCATGATCGGTCTTTCCGAGGCGTTCACGCTGGGTGAACGTCTGGGAATCAAGCCGGAAACCCTCTTCGCGATCACGTCGGCCGCGTCAGGGTGCAGCTGGGCAATGCTGCATCACCTGCCGATCCCGGGGATCGTCGAGACGTCCGCGGCCAACCGGGAGTTTCGGCCGGGATTTGCTGCGGCCATGATGCTGAAGGATCTCAGCCTGGCGCAGGAAGCGGCGACGGGAACGGGAACCGCGACGCCGCTCGGGGCTCTTGCCCAGGCTCTCTACGAGGAATTCGTGGCGGGCGGCGGCGGCGAACTCGACTACGCCGCCGTGATCCGCCTCATCCAGGGGCGAAGCGCTTCGGGCATGACGCCTAGTGACTGAAGGCTTGGATTCCGGTCTGTGTGCGGCCCAGCACCAGTGCGTGGATGTCATGGGTGCCTTCGTAGGTGTTGACGGCTTCCAGGTTCACGACGTGCCGGATGACCTGATACTCGTCGACAATCCCGTTCCCGCCATGGATGTCGCGGGCCTGCCGGGCGATGTCCAGTGCCTTGCCGGCATTGTTGCGCTTGATTAGGGAGAGCATTTCCGGCGTAAACCGACCGGCTTCCTTCAGCCGACCCACCCGCAGCGCCGCCTGCAGGCCGATCGCGATCTCGCTCTGCATGTCCGCCAGCTTCTTCTGGACGAGCTGGTACGATCCGATCGGCCGCCCGAACTGCTTGCGCTCGAGCGCGTAGGTTCTCGCGGCATGCCAGCAGGATTCCGCGGCGCCGAGGCATCCCCAGGCGATGCCATAGCGGGCGCTGTTCAGGGACGAGAACGGCCCCTTCAGGCCCTTCGCGTGGGGCAGGCGGTTCCCGTCCGGCACGAACACGTCGTCCATCTGCACCATCCCGGTGCTGGAAGTCCGGAACGCGACCTTGCCTTCGATCTTGGGCGTGGCCAGATCACCTCTGGCGTCACGCTCGAAGACGAATCCCCCGATCACGTCGTCATCGTCCTTGGCCCAGATCAGGAACAGGTCCGCGATCGGGGCGTTCGTGATCCAGTTCTTGGCTCCTGAGAGAAGCCAGCCGCCATCGACCTTCCGGGCCCGGGTCAGCATGCTTCCGGGGTCAGATCCGTGATCGGGCTCCGTCAGCCCGAAACATGCGATCAGCTCGGCGGTCCGTAACTTGGGCAGGTACTTGCGTTTGAGTTCTTCCGACCCGAAACGGTGAATCGCTGGCATCACCAGGCTTGATTGCACGCTGAGCGTCGAGCGGTACCCGGAGTCGACGCGCTCGATCTCGCGGGCGATCAGTCCATACGTCACCCAGCCGACGCCGGCACAGCCGTAACCTTCGAGCGTCGCACCCAGGAGCCCGAGGCGAGCGTATTCCTGGTAGATCTCGCGGTCGAACGTCTCGTTGCGAAAGCTGTCCTGCACCCGTGCCATCAGCTTGTCCTGGGCGTACTCGCGCACCGAGTCGCGCATCATCCGTTCTTCCGGCGTGAGCTGATCGTCCAGCAGCAGGGGATCAGCCCAATCGAACGCGGGCTTGGGAGCGGACGGAACGGTCACCG
>JAPPED010000004.1 GCA_028824295.1 Rhodospirillales bacterium
GCGGCATCGCATGGGCTTGACCTATCGCGCGGAGGCGGACGGCGTCACGCCGGACCAGATCGTCCAGAACTTGCTGGAACAGGTCAGTGTGGTCTAGTCGCGCCCAGCGGACCGGCTCGGATACGACCAATCCAACCACGCTGACGCTGCGCGAGCTCATGGCGACGCAGCCGCGTCATGTGCGCGGTCGGTTGCTGCCAGGCGAACGGTATCCGACCGGCATGCGTCCCGGCCGCCGACGCGCCCAGGGCATGGACCTGGACAGCGTCGGTCCGTATGTGCCCGGGGACGACATTCGTTGGATGGACTGGCGCGCGACGGCCCGCACCGGACGCGCCCAGATGAAGCGGTTCGTCGCTGAATCGCATCTTGCCCGGATGCTGATCGTCGACTTCCGAGCACACCTGCTGTTCGGCACCGAAACGCGACCCATGGCCAAGACCGCCGCGCTCTTGGCGGCGCACATGGCCTGGGAAGGGTTCGTGTTGCAGGAGCCGGTCGGCATGGTCATCGTGCCGGACCAAGTGCTGGTTCGCCCGCGTCGAGGGCGAAGTCATGTCTTGTTCCTGCTGAAGCACCTAGAGGAAAGTTACGCTGCAGCGCTTTCGCGGTCCGAGCATCATGGCGAGGACGCCCTGGTCGTGGCGATCGACACCGCGAGCCGGCTGCTGAAGTTCGGCGACGAAATCTGTGTCTTCAGTGACTTCGGCGACACGGCCCCGGCCCTGGCCGAGAAAGTGCGCGAACTGAACACGTTCCGGCATTTTCGCGCCATAATCGTCGAGGATCCGATGTTCCGTCGCCCGCTTCGTTCCGGACGTTACCCCTACCAGACGACGGGCGACCCCGTGCGTCGACTGGCGACAGTCTCGAAATCGATGGCAAACCGGCACCAGGACGTTGTAAGGGAGCTCCGGCGCAACCTGCGCCGGGCACTCATCAAGGACGGCTGGCGGATTACCGAAGCCGCGAGCGGCGGTTTCCTGTCTCCGGGACCCGGGCGATGACCGAAGATACGGTTCTCGCCCAGCTGCGCGACATTCAACTGCCCGCGGACCCTGGCCTGGTGGCGCCGAGCACGTTTGCCCTCTGGCCGTTCGTGCTGCTGGCGGCAGTCGTGGGTGCGATCCTCGTCGTGCGGTTCTGGCGAGGCAGCCAATGGCGGCGGACCGCCAGAGCCGAGCTGGCCAGGATTCTCGAGGTGGACGACCACTCGACGCAATGGTCAATGCTGCTCGCGTTCTCGGCCAGCCTGTCGGAACGGGCGCGGCGTCCCGTCACCCTGCCGCCCCTCGCCTACCGCCGTCCGGATACGGTTTCCCAGGGCGAGCGGAACGAGTTTATTGCCTTCCTGAGCAGGGAACTCGGTCGATGATCGACCTGATGCGTCCCTGGGTATTCGTGCTGTTGCCCCTGCCGCTCCTGGCCTGGCGGATTCTGCCCGCCATCGCCGCGAACGCAGCGCTGCCGGTACCGGCGCCGATCCGGGGCCTCATTTCCGGATTGTCCGACGAGGGCCGGCGACGGCGACGGCGGCCGGAAGACCTCTGGATCAAGGCCCTGGGCTGGGCCCTGCTCGTGGTCGCGCTTGCCGGGCCCTACAGCCGCGACTCGATCCTCGTGACGCCGACGGGCCGCGACTTGATGATCGCCGTCGACTTGTCGGCCAGCATGGAACAGCAGGACATGGTCCTGGACGGCGTCAGCGTGCCCCGTTTCGTGGCCGTCCGGGAACTGCTCAAGGACTTCATCAAGGCGCGGAAAGGTGATCGGGTGGGGCTGATCGCCTACGGCCATGAGGCGTACCTGATTTCGCCGCTGGGCTACGACGTCGAGGCGGTCGCGGCGGTTCTGGACGAATTGACGATCGGCCTGCCGGGACATCGAACGGATCTCGGCCGTGCCATCGGACTGGCGGTCAAGACGTTCGATGCTGAACAGGACGCCGGCCGGGTACTGGTGTTGCTGTCCGATGGCGAAGACAATTCGGGCGAACTCACCGGATTCGACGCGGCTGTCCTCGCGGCGCAGCACGGCGTCCGCATCCACACCATCGGTTTTGCGTCCAACATCGAAGCCGACGGCGCGGATGTCCTCAGGAACATCGCGAACAACGCCGACGGCGTGTTCTTCTGGGCAAGATCGACGGCCGACCTGGCCGCGACATCGCGCGCCATCAACGAGATGGAGCCGACCGAACGACCGGAGGAGGAAAACCACATCCTGCGCGACTGGTCCCTCTATGCCGTCGCGGCGGTGCTGCTGCTGCTTGCCGGCCTGATCGTCCAGGAGATTCGCAAGGCATGACTTTCGCGTATCCGCTCGCGCTGCTCCTTCTGCTACCGGCGTTCGGCTTGCTGGCGTGGCTCAAGCTCTGGCACGGTCGAGCAGGGCTGGGCCTGCCCGGACACTGGCACCGGATCATCGACACCACGATGCAGTCCTTCATGGTCAAACAGGTCGTTTCGCAAAGGCAGTTGCCGGTCGGGCTCTGGCTGGTGATTTGGGCGCTCCTGGTATTGGCCCTGGCCCGCCCCGTCCTCGATTTCGGGGAACCGGTACCATCCGGCAACCTCGTCGGTCGTGTGATTGCCCTGGATGTCGGCGCCAGCGTCGACCCCGAACGCCAGCGATGGATCGCCTACCGAATCCTGGACGCCGCGCCCACGACACCGACTGCGCTGGTGGTCGCCACGGGAGAGGCCTTCGACATCGTGCCCTTCACGACCGATCGCGGGCATCTCGACCGGTACCTGCAGGTCATCAAGCCCGAGGTCATGCCAGTTTCCGGACGGTCGCCGGGGATGGCGGTCACGCACGCCGAATCGCTGCTGGCCCGGGCAGGGATGGTCGTCGGGCAGCTCGTTCTGGTGACCGGCGGCACGGTGCCTGCAGCCGAGGCGGCGGCGGCCGGCGACTGGCTGCGGGCGGTCGTCGTGGATGGTGATCACGCCTCCGCCTGGGAGGACTATGCTGAGCGGATCGGCGCCCAGCTCGCCGACACAACCACCATTGACGACGTCATCAGAGAGTTGGACGGCAGGGTGGCCGATACCCTTCGAGACAGTGACGACGCCGCAGGATTCGCGGCGGGCCCGTGGCTGATCACCGCCGCCGCAGGTTTGTGGCTGCTCTTCTTTCGCCGGATTCGGTCCGCATGACCGTGCGCGTGCTTGGTTGGGGCGCAATCGCGGCGTTCGCCGTCGCCGTGTCGTGGCTGTGGCCGAGAATCGAACGAGCGCCGACCGATTTCGAGATCGCCCTCGAGTACCTGGGCGATCAGCGGCCGGACCTGGCGCTCCTGCTCTTCGGGGACACTGAGTGGCGCGGCGTGGCCGCCTACCGCGCCGGTCGGTACGCGCAGGCATCGCGCGAGTTCAAGGTCAAGGAAACGGCACTCAGCCAGTACAACCTGGGCAACAGCCAGGCGCGTTTGCGCGAATGGCCCAAAGCCCTCGCAACCTATGAAAAGGTGTTGCGGTTGGACCCCAACCACCTTGATGCGCGACACAATCTGGCATTGGTGAAGGAGCTGCTCGAGCCGGGCAAGGACTCGGAGGAACCCGAGGACGCCCCCGAACACGTTCCGACCGAGACCGAGGAGCACATGGTCTCTGAACCCCAGGAAGGAATCTCCAACTGGGCGCAGGCCGCCGATTCACCGCAGCGCGACACGGCCGGCAACACCAACGACACGGATGAAGTCAGCGACAGCGAGGCGGCAGAACGACCCAAACCGGTGGACACGACGGGCGAAGTCGGGAGCGCCACCGCCATCGGCAGAACCAGTGAGGATCGCGGACGCAACGATCACCGGATCGTGGGCACCGTCGACCTGAAACCGAGGACGAGCGCTCGGCCGGCGGAGGTGTTGCTCCGCAGGATTCACGACGATCCGGAGAAGGTGGTGCGCGCGAGAATGCTGGCGGTCTACGAATCCAGGATCGCGAGTCCCGCGCCGTGATTCGGGTCTTCCTTTGCTGCCTCGGCCTGTGCCTCCTCAACGTGGCGGCAGTCGCGCAGCAGACAGACGAAGCCGATCGCCGGTGGTTCAACGTCACCATGGATCCGCCGTTCGTGGCGACCAGGGGAACCTATATCGGTGGGCAGATCGTCCTCCACGTTCAATTTATTTCGTCCGACCCGTTCAAGCGTGTTCGGCTCGAGCTTCCGGCGATCGAAGGCGTGCGCTCGACGGTCCTCGCGCGCCCGCACACGCGGCAGGTCGAAATCCTCGACGACGACGGGTACAGCACGCTCGGGAGCCAGAAGTACAGCCACGAAACCCGACTGGTGATCGTGCCCGACCGGAGCGGCACCATCTTCGTTCCGCCGATCACCGTCACCGGTATTTCCGAGCCAGGGAGCGGCCGCAGTTTCGAGTTCGAAGAGGTCTATCCGCAGCAAACGATTCTCGTTCATCCGGAGAGCCCGGAGTTCGTTGGGGATGCCTGGATCGTTTCCCGCGACGTGAAGATCGAGGAGTCCTGGTCACCCGTAGTCGATGACGTCCGAAACGGAGACACGGTGCGTCGCACGGTGGCGCTGAGGGTCGCTGGCGTGACGGCGGACGATCTTCCCGAACTCGTTCTGAACTCGAGCAGCGGCCACCGCGTGTTGAGCACTGAAGTCTCGACCAAGACCGAAAAGACCGACAACGGTTTCATCGCCCATCTGGAACAGTCGTGGGACATCTACGTCGAGACGGAAGACATCACCCATATCGGCGGGATTCGGTTCCCGTACTGGAATCCGGAACTCGGCTTGCCGGAAGACGCCACCCTCCTGCCCCAGCGCATCGAGCCACTCAAGCGAGACGCGGTGGCGCTACGCCAGACGCTGCGCGAGGAAGCCCTCGCAGGGCACCAAGCCAGACGACTCGGCTTCCTGGGTCTGCTGCTGGTGCCGCTGGCAGCCCTGGCCTCGGCTATCGCGCTGGTGCTTTGGCGCGCGCTGCCGACGAGGACGGACCTGAGGTTTTGGCGCGCCTCCAGGCAGAGCGATGATCCGCTGCGATTCTATGCCTCGTTCCTGTCGTGGGGACGACACACGTTCAGGCAGCGCACCCCGGTCGGCCAACAGCACGTGCAGATGCTCGGCGCCCGCGCAGCCGATCAAGTGGGACGGTTGCATCGCTCGATCTTCGGGCTCTCCGGGGACCGTCTGCGATGGCCGCGGCTTGCAGCGACTCTCATCCTGGCATCACGGCGAATGATCGTGCAGCGATTCCTGGCGGCAATCGTCCCCGGCATTTCGCGGTTCCTTTTCCTGCGTTGACATTCGCTTGGCCTAAGCCCAACGATCCCGGGCGCAAGGTTGGGTGCCCGACCCGCGAAACCGGTCGCAGTAGCTGCAGGCATGCCATGAACGTGGGCCTTGGCGTCGACACCAGATCTGCAAGCCAGGCTTGATGCCTGAAACAGCGATGCATCACCACTACGCGGACGTCGGCGACGTGCGACTGCATTACGTGATGGCGGGCAGCGGGCCGGCTGTCGTCCTCCTCCATGGCTGGCCGCAGACCTGGTACATGTGGCGCGACGTAATGCCGAAGCTTGCCGGGAACTATCGTGTCATCGCGCCGGACTTGCGCGGGTTAGGGGACTCGTCGCGCCCTGTCGGTGGTTACGACAAGAAGACACTTGCACAGGATGTCTGGCGTCTGGTTCACGACACTTTGGGCGAGCAGAGTCTCTTCGTCGTCGGGCATGACTGGGGTGGGCCGACGGCTTTCGCGCTGGCCGCCCAGCACCGAGACTCCGTGAAACGCTTGGCGGTCTTCGATGTACCTGTGCCGGGAGACGGCACCTCGGTGATGTTCGGGAACCGCTGGCATCATGGGCTGCACTGGGAGGAGGAGCTGCCCGAAACCCTGACCCGGGGCCGTGAGCACGTCTACCTGGGTTTCTTCTACCGTAACTGGGGTGGGCGCCCCGATGCCATCACCGAAGACGCGGAACGTGAATATCTGCGGACCTACCGGCAGCCGGGCGCGATGCAGGCCGGCTTCAATCTCTACCGCGCCACTCCACAGGACGTCGCTGACAATCAGGCGTTCCTATCACAAGGGAAACTGGAGATGCCTGTGCTCTGCTACGGCGGCACCCTGGGGCGAGGGCGCGGGAAGACAGCCATCGAATCCTGGCGACGCGTGGCTGATGATGTGCGTGGGGGCGTGGTCGAGGACTGTGGCCACTGGATCCCTGAGGAGCGGCCGGACTGGGTAGCCGAGGAATTGCGAACCTTCTTCGACGAGGAGAACGCCGGTTCCGGCAGGGCACGGACATCGTCGCGTCGGCCCGGGACTGCCAGTGTCCCGCCGGCCGCGAAAATGTCTGGCTGACACAAGCGATCCGGGTGGGCACGCCTGCACGGAGCTGGGGCGTCAAGACACCCAGCAACGACCGGCTGTCGTCTATCGCGGGCCTGCCGCCATCCGACGGCAACCGGCAAGACTCCGTTGGCGCGCTCGAGGCGGGACAGAACGGTCTTCGGGCCCAAGTCACTCGCGTCGCAGGTTGCCCCGAATGCGAGCCGGCCGACCTGGCGCCACTCGATTTCGGTATTCCGCGCCGGCGCGCGTTCCTGGCCGGCCGCGCGGAACGCTACAGGCCTTCGAGCAGGATCAGATTGCCGATGGACCCGGCCTGCCGGGCTTTCAGGAGCGGCTGGTACTCTGCCGAGTGGTACCACTCGCGTGCACGCTCGAGCGACGGGAATTCGAGAATTACGGCCACGTTGGGTAGCTCGTCCGAACCCTCAAGCTTTTCGATTTCGGTATTCCGCGCCAGATAGCGCCCGCCGTAGGATTCCACCTGAGCCTGGACTTTCGGAATGTAGTCCTCCACCCACGAACCGTCGGTGATCGTCACCCTACCCATTACATACGCAGCCATTCTTCGTCTCCTCAAGTCCAGTACCGGCCTATTGCGCCCACGCCGGCGCGCTTGACCTGCCCCCGCGCCACGCCGAGTCTGACGGCCGGAGGCGCCCTGCGCAAGGCTGTTGGCCGGTCCGGGGGTCCGATCCATGCACCCGGCCGTCCAGCTGCCGGCAGGTTCGCCGACCAAGGAATTCCGATTTGCGAGGAGCAACGCCATGTCGGCCGCTCGACCCGTGTGCCGAAGCTGCACCCTTCAATCCGCCGGGCTCACAATCGGGAACCACCGACGGGAACGACGGGACAAATCCGGATGCCCGCCAGGTCGTGCCCAAATCCCAAGACTTCGGAGACATCATCGCGGCAGCAACCGTCCGACGACCGGCCGGGCAGCCGGGCAGGCTCCCGTCCGCGTCCGACACCGGGCGAACCCTGACAACCACGCCGATCCCGGTTCAAGGGCTGGTGTCGGTCAATCACTGAGGAAAATCTCTGGACGGAAGCGCGCCGCCGGTGGTCGAGACCGGCGCCCGGTACTACCCTGAGGGCAGCGCTCCACATCGTCGGTCCGAAGGGTTTTATCCATGCATGTCGTCATTTTCGAGGTCGAGCCAACTGCAGACGGCAAGGACGAGTATCTGGATATCGCCGGACAGCTCCGGGAAGAACTGGAAACCATCGACGGCTTCATCGCGATCGAACGTTTTGAAAGCCTGGTGCAGCCCGGCAAGATCCTTTCTCTCTCGACCTGGCGGGACGAGGCGGCGATCAAGGAATGGCGTGAGCGCACCGCGCATCACGCAGCTCAGGAGAGAGGCCGAACCGCGCTGTTCGAGCACTACCGCATTCGGGTGGCCGAAGTCGTTCGCGACTATGAACTCGAGACCTCTCCATGGCGCCCTAGCGTGCGCCAGTGACAGTGGGACGGTGACTAACTCCTACCGGGCGCAGCAGGCCGATATGCCATGGCCGGCGGTAGCGGCCCAGAAGCACTCCGTGTGACGACTTCACTTCCGAACTAGCGTCCAAGGTCCACGCCGACATCGTGTCGGTCAACACGATTTCGGCACTGGCGGCCCGGTTCACCTCCGGCTCGGCCGACTCACGGTCGGGCGTTTTCGCCTCGCCAAACTGGTGCGCTTCATTCCCTACCCGGTGGCCGCAGGTTCGTGCCCGGAAGCGGTGGGGCGGTGTGCCTGGCGGCGATGTCGCTCATGGGTGCAAATCCTTGGGGGCAGGCGGCGCTCGAGCTGTTGGCGCCAGCCGTGAGACATGGCTCCCGGGTGACGCGATCGGGCCGGTTGGCGCGGCGGGCATGTCCGCGACCGGAATACCGGTCAGGACCGGGTCAGCTCCCGCTCGACGAATTCCATCCGATCCTTGCCCCAGAAGACTTCGCCGCCGATCACCATGGTCGGCGCGCCGAACACGCCGCGATCGAGAGCCCCGTCGGTCGCATCGATCAGCGCGGTGCGGCATTCATCGCTCTCGGCGACCGCCTCGAAGTCGTCCGGATTGACGCCGAGCGATCCGGCAATCCCACGCAGCCCTGCGTAGTGCTGGATCGAGGCGTCATCGCGCTCCCAGTAGGCGGCGAAGACGGCGTCGATAAAGGCCACTTCTTTGCCCCAGCGCCGCATGGCGATGGCGCCACGCAAGGCCCGGCTGGTCTTGATCGGGAAGGTCGTCGGGAGGCGGAATGGCAGGTCGTAACGCTCTGCCCAGCGCTCCAGATCGCGGATGCGATTGGCGATCTTGGCCGCGGGCTCATCCATCAGCACATAGTTGTGGTGGCGGAAGACGTGGCCCAGGTTGATCGGGATATACCGGATGGCCGCCCCGTGCCGTTCGGCGATGGGCCGGAGCAGATGGAGCGCGAAATAGCTGTTGGTGCTGCCGACCTCCCAATAGAAATCGATCGTCCGGATGTTCTCCATGGTAATTCCCTGACTGAAACGCGGCAGACATCAATCCGTCCAATAACTATCAAAGTGCCAGCAATCGTTGGCCGACCTCGCGAATCAAATCGTTGGAAAGAACGGGGACCCTCGAGTACATCAGCCCTGCCGAGGGCCTTTCGTGGTTGCGGGTGCAGGGTACGGATCTTCGACCTTCGATGATGCGCTTGCGGTGAGCGCGCGGGACGTCCCGGCCCCGGGCCCGCTGGCCTGCCCCGCGTATGCCCAACCGCAGCTGAGGCCTGGCCTGTGGTCCAAGGGGCTCAGGCCCAGAGTCCTTGCCTGCCGGGAAGCCCTTCGGTTACCCGCCCAGCCGAATGCCTTGCTTGACCACACGGTCATGTACGCGCCAAAGGTATGATCATCACTGACGTGGAGGTTGTCCGGGAAGTGCCGGCTTGAATGTCCGGTCTATGACTTAACCGCCCCGACAACACTTGAGGCACCGGAGGCGCAACATGACGAGGCTCTTGATCATTGCGGTCCTGGCCGTGGGACTCACGGCTCCGACGATTGGGGCCCTGGCGCATCACGGCTGGTCGTGGACGACCGGCGGCAATATCGATCTAACCGGCATCATCAAGACCGTCCGCCTGGGGAATCCCCACGGGATCCTGAAGATCGACGTGGACGGCGAGGAGTGGACGGCCCAGGTCGGCCAGCCTTGGCGCAACGACCGTGCCGGCCTCAAGGACGGCGATCTGGCCGTAGGAGTCGAAATCCGGTTGATCGGCGAGCCGGCCGCCGATGTGTCGGAAAAACTGATCAAGGTGGAACGGCTGTTCCTAGGCGAACAGGAGTACATCCTTTACCCCGGACGCGACTGAGACCTTGGAAGGCCTGCTTGCAGCGCTCGAGGGGACGGCGCTGGCGCAGGCCCTGCGGGGATCCCGCTGGTTCTATGCCGGCGTCAACGCCGCGCACATCTTTGCAATCGCATTGCTGATCGGGTCCATCATCCCGCTGAACCTGCGGCTTTTTGGCGTGTGGCGCGGAATCTCGCGCGAAGCGGTGGTGCGGGTGCTCGCGCCCGTAGCAGCGAGCGGGCTGATCCTCGCCCTGATCACGGGACCGCTGCTGTTCTCGGTCCGGGCGCGGGAATACAGTGATGTCGGATTCCTGCAGCTGAAGCTGGCCTTCATCACGGTCGGGGTCCTGTCTGCGCTCGCCCTTTGCCGGGCCCACGGGTTCCTGCTCAAGGACGCACCGCGCGGACACCTGGCCGGTCACGCCGTCGTCTCCACGGTTTGCTGGCTCGGCGCGCTCGTCTGTGGGCGATTGATCGCGTTCGCGGGGGATTGAGGTCAACATCGTTCAGCCTGCATGCATGTCCGGGTTCTCTGCAAGCACACCAACAGCGGCCGTCTTTCAGTGCGTGAGACCGTATTCACGGACTCTCCGCCCGCCGAACGCCAGTTCGTCGAACCACACCAAGTGCGCCACAGTCCACATTGCTGTTGGGGTTAGCCCGCTTCGCTGTCGATCAGCGCCCCACGTGATCGATCGCGTGGGCGGCGCAGACGATGATCGAGCGGCGGCACAGAGTGCAGAGATAGCGGTGCGGCGCGTGCTCCGCGAGTGCCCGGGCGGCCTGGACCCGGCGCACGGGCAGGTTGGCATGCACGAGCACGACCTGCCGCCCCGGGGCTACCCCCAGCCCGCCGCGTCGATGATCGAGACGATGGACTGCCACGCGCCCCAGATCGACAGCACGAACAGCGCCGCTAGGAAGCCGTTCTCCCACCACCGGTTGCGCCACTCGGTGCCAATGAACGCGCCGCGCGCCGTGAGGATCCACAAGGCGCCGCAGAGGACGGGCAGCACCACCACCGTTGCCGCGCTGCCGACGAGGGTGAGGAAGATGAAGTCCGGCGCGCCGGGCAGGCTCCAGACCAGTGGCGAGAACAGGCACCACACGATCACGGCCCGGTAAGCTGGACGCGCGCCGGCGTCGAACGGCTCCGCAGGCACGGAGTCGGCCGCGCGGTGGACGCGTAGCGCGTCGGTGACGAGGTAGCCGAACCCCATCGCCATGCCGATCACCGAGCTGTACACGGCGGCGAACACCCCGACGTAGAAGATCGGCGCGCCGAGGTCGCCGAGCGCGATCGTCAGCAGCTTGGCGAGGTCGGCGAGGCTCGCGATCGTTTCGCCGCGCGCGTGCAGCACCTCGGCGCCAATGACCCACACCGACAGGTTGAGGAACATGAGCACACCGACGCCGAAGGCGAGATCGTAGAGCTGGACGCGGCGGAATTGCGGCCCCCGCCAGCCCTTCTGCTGGATGAAGTAGGGATACAGCAGATTGGCGATCGAGCCGCCGACCGCGCCGATCAGCGACACGATCACGAGCAGCGCGCCGTAGGACCCCTGTTGCTCGGGGACCTCGAACAGGAGCACGCCCTTCGCCGCCGCGACGGGGTCGGGACCGCTCCAGGCGGCGACGCCGATCACCGAGATGCTGAGCATGGCGAGGAAGACGTAGAAGACTGGCTCCAGCCGGCGGTAGAGGCCGCGGAATACGAACACCGCCGCCGCGCCCACCCAGAACGCCGACCAGGCGAAGGGGGCGCCAAAGCCCAGCAGGGCCTCGCTTGCGAGACCGAGGCCGCGCACCAGGAACGAGCCGTAGATGTGGCCGAAGATCACCGCCACGACGGCAACGAAGAGCGGCATTGCCGGGTGCACGCGCTTGAGGCCCGACAGCACGCTCTCGCCGTGCTGGTTGCAGAGCTGGTACTTGGCGACGATTGACACGAAGACGAAGCGTACGAACAGGGCGAGCGCCATCGCCCACATCAGCGCGTAGCCGTAATTGCCGCCGGCGACGGCGGAATCGACGAGGTCACCGGCGCCAAGCCACGTCAGCGCGACTACCAGCCCGGGCCCGAGCGATCGGATGTGCTGCCAGAAGCTCTCAGGCGCACGCGGCCCGGTCTTCGCGTCGGCCATCGGCTCCCCCGTCGAACCCCGGTTCGTCATAGCACGCGGCGGCGCGGCTCGCCGAATTTGCCGGTCAGACCATGTGGACGGGCGGACGAACCGGCTGCTTCCACATCACCGGCTTAGGCCCGGGCCCCGCCGGCCCGCTCCCGCCGTTACCCGATCCGTCCCCTTGAATGAGCGGACGCGACCCGGCCGGTAGGCTAACCGTCCTGGAAAGTGCTTCCGAATGTCAGCGTTCGCCGCGCAGATCCAACCAACAGGGGTACGGCTTAGCGGCTTCAGGACGCAGCCTCCACGCAACGCGATGCGCGACCATCTGCGTGCACGGCGAGTCCGTGGAACCCACACTGCCTGACGGCTGCTCGATCCTGTCCGACCGCAACCGCCAAGCCCGGCGGGGGCGCGGGACCTACGTGGTGCGTAGAAACGGCGGGCTGGACGGGTTCGCCCCGCCGACTATTCGGAAGCACGAAGGACGCCGAACACCCCCGCGATGCCGTCCATTTTGAAGGTGCCAGCAGCCCCTTCGTGGTCCGCGCCATAGAAGGAGCCTTCGATGCCCGCGGCTGCATTCCCGAACGCGCCACCGTCCATGGTGAGCGCCGACCAAGACAGGTCGGCCTGGTAGTTGTCCAAGTTGGTGAATTCGACATCGACGGTAGCAGCCGTGAAATCGACCTCGAGTCGCGCGTCGCCTTCCACCGGAGCATGTGTCGTGACCGACGTGGTCTCTGAGGTCGCAACGGTGTCCGTCTCATAGCCGTGGACATCACCTCTCCACTCGGCACTTCCGCTCACCGGCGACGTTCCCGACGGCGTGCCCGTCACCATCGCGGCAACGGTCCCGTCCCCTTCGCTGGTCAAGGTCGCCCAGAAGATCTCATCGCCGCCGGGGGGACAACCGATGGCCGCACACGTGGCCACGTCGTCTCTGAGGATCCCGCCCCACACCCCCCAGTTGTGGAAGACCGCGGTGACGGCATCCCCGTTCACATCGATCTGGGAAAGTCGATATTCGCCAGTCGTGCTCAGCGAGACTTCACGGACAGGATCGTGTTCGCGCTCGGGCACCAACCCGTCGACGACGCCGACGCCCCCGCCGGCACAGCCGGCAACAAGCAACAGCGCGAATCCGGAAACCAGCAGGCGTCTCATTTCGACATCCTATCGTGTCGATGGTCTTGATACTTGCCCGGATTCGGAGGCAGAATCTGTAACTGCGGCCTTCAGATTGTGAAGCTTCGGGGAACGCTGACGCCGGCCACCCGGGTAGTGCGGCACTTCCCCCCCGGTCACGCTCCACCTTGTGCGCACATCTGCCTTCGCCGGACCCGCGTTGCGAACGAGCCCCCCAACCGTCAACCCGAACGCAGCGAAGCGGAGATCCGGCTTCCCCGGCTCTCGCGAAGGCTTCAGCGGTTGAGCTTGCTCTTCGCCGACTGCGGCAGCGTTGGTTGCCGGAGGTGGTCCCCCGCTATCGTTGTGGCGACGAATGGGACGCGGAGCACAGCGTAGCCATGCCTGCGGCGCCCGGCCTACAAGCAGCTGGAGATGTGAGATTCGAGCAGGCCAAGACCGGGAGGTGCAGCTTGGAGCGGGAAACCGGCTCGTCTATGGTTTCTCAGCCGCGCACTTTCCGGTTTGTACTGCCGCCAGAGAGGTAATTCATGCTCGATCTCGGAGACCGCATTTCCGTGTACCAACCCGAACAGGCCGGCCGGAAATTCCCCCGGGAACTGACCACGAACGACCCGGAAAAGCTGCGCGAGCACCGCAAGCGCCATCTGGTGGGCGCCTGCCGGGCCTTCGCCAAGTGGGGACTGGACTACGGCTTCGCCGGCCATCTGACGATCCGCGATCCAGAACACCCGGAACACTACTGGACCAACCCGATGGCAGTGCATTTCGCGGAGGTCAGGCTCTCCAACCTGATCCTCGTGGACCACGACGGCCAGGTCGTGGAGGGCGACCATGCAGTGAACCAGGCGGGTTTCGTGCTGCACGCGGCCGTCCATGCCGAGCATCCCGATATCCTCGCGATGTGCCATGCCCACACGCTTTACGGCACCGCCTATGCCTCGCAGGGCCGGCCACTCGCACCGATCACCCAGGATGCCTGCCAGTTCTTCGAGGACCATGCGGTGATCCGCGAGGAATCGGGCCAGGTCGCGGTCGAGCGCGGCGCCGGCGCCAGCATCGCGCCAGCCTTCAAGGGCGTAAGGGCGGCGATCCACCAGAACCACGGCCTGTTTACCGTGAGCCGGCACAGCATCGACGCCGCCGCGTTCATGTTCATGGCGCTGGAGCGCTGCTGCCAGCAGCAGCTTATGGTCGAAGCCTCGGGCCACCAACCAATCGAGATCCCGACCGATAAGGCGCGCTACAGCCGCGAGCACGTCGGCAGCGACTACACCGCGTGGCTCTGCTTCCAGACAGACTACGACCATCTGGTGCGGACCCAGCCGGACATGTTCGACTGACATATCTCGAAGAAAAACGCCCCGGCTCCGGGCCGCAGCGAGGGGCAGCGACCACGAATCTCTAGCGCTTCACGCCGGCGCCGCTCGCGCCCTACACAGAAGATAGCGGCGGCGCAGGGCCGCGCGTGGGAGCTCGTGAGGGACAACCCGGCGATGGTGCCAGAACCGTGGCCAGTCGACACGGCAATGGTCTGCAAGATGCTCGGGGTCGCCCAAACGTTGATCGAGCCGCGGCGCGGGTAGCGGTGGTTAGGGCGGGATGACGGATTGCGGGCATGGTTCGCCTGCCCTGGGGCGGGAAACGTTAGTGCCGCACGCCGCCGAACCCACCTGTAATCGTGCCCTGTTCGAAAATCCCTCCAACCTCCTGCTGATCGGGACCGTAGAAACGCCCGCGAATCCGCTCGGAAGGCGACTCGTGACGTTCAAAAGCACCCTCCTCCACGGCCATGTCGCGCCATTCCATATCGGGCCGGGCAGCGCCGCTCCCGAGCACGGCAATCCCGCTGAACAGCACGTCGGCCTCCAACCCGGTGGGGACGAATTCCACGTGAATCGTCGCGTCGCCTTGAAGCGCCTGACCCCGGTCGGACCCGACCGCGAGATCCCTGCCGAGCATGACGCCGGACCATTGCGCCGACGTGCCGGTCAGGATCGGGTTGACTCCGGACGCCTCGCCGACCGCATAGGCCTTGACCCGCGTGTAGCCCCGGTTCGGGTCGGCGGGATTGGTGAACAGGTCGGCCTGGGTAGCGAAGAACGCATATTCCATCCATCCGCCGTAGACTTCCACGTCCGCCCACTCGAAGCTTGCATCCTCCCGGACGATCCGGATTCCGGGCCGCGTCCCCACCAGTGTCAAATCCAGATTCTCCACGCTGAATCGGGTGGGATCCGAGTACCGAATGAAGCCAATCGAGCATGTGTCACCCCGACACCGGGTCGGAATTCGCTCGGCGTCACTGTTGCCGAGAGAGTTCAGAAGATCGCCGTACAGGACCGAGTTGGCGTCCGCCAGGATCTGCTCGAAGGCCTCGCGTAGTGGCGCATCGGGGTCATGCACAATCGCAGGCGTACTGCCACCACAGGCCGTCAGCGCGAGCACCGTCGCGAAGGCCCAAGCTCTAGGAATCACGCGTCTACCCTCACATTGCAAACGGCGGAGAGCCTAACCGAAGCTGTGCCGCCGTACGCACTGTTGCTCTCCGTCCAGCATTTAACCGCTGGCATCCGCGTCGGATGTCCGCCAACGGGGTTCGACGCCACCTCTCCGGCCGATGCCCACCAGCACCAGCGCCGCCCTTTGGCACAGGATGACGGCCTCTTCAACCACTCGCGCTGGAGCTCGCGAGCGGAGCAGATCAATTCCTCTGCATGGCCTTCTTTCGGCATCCGACTGCGCGCCGTCGTTGCCAGGATGTGCACATATCGAAAGGTCTGCTCGGTCAGGGGGTCCAAGATTGGCCCGGCAGACGCGCACGAAAGCCTTCTCCGACCGCCACGAGCACAGCCGCGCGCACCAGTTCGCCCGCGGTCGTGCTCGAGTTCGGCATGAACCCGGGGGCGGCAGACGGGCGTAGCGTTGGCGTACACCGAGGCCGCATGCGTGTACTCGCATCCGTCGCTGCCGGGCGCGAGCCTCTCGCGTTCCCTGACGAGCCTGAACCGCGTTATCTCGACGGCCAGGTCAAGGCCCACGCTACGCTAGACTGGGATGTCAGCAGATTCCTGCCGATCAACCGCGATTCTCCATGCGGGGAGGTCAGTCAACTCAAGAAAACACAGGAGGTGCCAATGACAGGGCATCGTAAACAACATGACGAACGGACACACCGGCGAGGAGGCCAGGCCCCTCGCATCCGACATGGTGCGTTCGGCTGCGTATTCCTCTTGGCGCTGGGCCTGCCAAGCGCAAGCCATGCCGCAGACTGGATCACCGCATGGTCGGCCAGTCCGCACCCCCGCTTCGCACCGGACTTCATCCTGCCCAACACGCCGCCGAAGTCGCTGACGAATCAGACCATCCGGCAGGTCGCACGCCTCAATCTTGGCGGCAGCAAGGTGCGGGTCGTGATCTCAAATGAATACAACGACCTGCCGCTCCATATCGGTGCAGCATCCGTCGCCACGGCGGGAGAAGGCGGTGCGATCGTTGATGGATCCAGCCAGGCCCTCACGTTCGCGGAAGCCGAAGCCATCCGCATCCCGCAAGGTGCCCGGGTCATCAGTGACCCGATCGAACGCTCGGTCAGCGCGTTCGACAGCCTGGCCGTGAGCATCTACCTGCCAAACCATTCCCTGATCGAGAGCTATCACTGGGATGGTGTGCAGACCGCCTACATCTCGGGACCCGGGAACTTCGTCGCTGACACTGCGTTTGCTGCCGAGATGACCAATCCGTCGCGCATGCTCCTCAGCGGGATCATGGTCGACGCACCCGCCGACGCTCAGGCGATCGTCCTGTTCGGCGATTCGATTACCGACGGCAACTGCTCGACCGTGGACGCCAACCATCGCTATCCCGATTTCCTGGCTGAGCGCCTGCACGCCGCGGGCATCACCAACGTCGCGATCATCAATGCCGGCGTGTCAGGGGCGCGGCTGTTCAAGGACGGCATGGGTGAGAGTGCACTAGCGCGACTGGACAGCGAGGTGTTCGCGCAGCCTGGCGCCACCACGATGGTGATCATGCTGGGAATCAACGACATCGGGTGGTCGGCGATGGGGCTGGACCCATGGAACCCAGTTCCCTCCAGTTCCGACGTCACGCGGATGTACCAGATGATCATCGACCGGGCGCACATGCTCGGCATCCGCATCCTCGGCGCCACCCTGACGCCGTTTGCCGATTCCTTCCAGGGCGCGATCCTGGAAGGCTACTACAGCGAGGCCAAGAACGCGGTGCGGAACGAAGTCAACGCGTGGATTCGCGACAGCGGCGCCTTCGACGGTGTCATCGACTTTGATGTGGCGGTCCGGGATCCGGAGAAGCCTGACTACATTCTCGAGGAATTCGACTGCGGCGATAACCTGCATCCGAACGACGCCGGCTACAGGGCGATGGCGGAATCCATCGACTTGGGTCTGTTGCTCGGGAACTGACCGCTACGTGCAGGCCTGGCCCGGCGGGCAGGTCGGCCACGCGCGGCCCGCGACCTCACTAGGCCGGGCGCTTCTGCAGCTCGGGCGGCAGTTCGCGAGCTGAGCGGATCAGCTCTTCTAGCCGCTCCGCGCGGACTTCCTCCTGCATCCGATTGCGCATTGCCGTCGCGAGGATGTGCACGTACCGGCACGTCTGCACGATCAACGGGATCAGGGTTCGGCCTGAATCAGCCGTGGAGGAAGGCGCCCGGACCGCCGCGCGCACCAGCTCGCCCACGGTCATTCCCTGCATGACAGCAACGGTCTCCAGGCGAGCCCACTCTCGGTCGGAGAACCGAATCGAGCGCGGCATCCGTTTCTCCGCTCCCGTGCCCTCTTGCAGCACATCCAGCGGTCGTGTTTGGGCCATCGTTCCCCTCCAGACCTAACCCGGTCATGCGGATGGCGGGGTGATTTTCCGCCGGGCGACGATGCGGCGGGCTCGACACATCCAAGGCCGAAGCCCATGTCGGCCGCGCGGCCCGGCCCAAGCACTGGCCAATTCCGTTCCACGGGCCCGGCGGCGGCACACGCCTGGGCGTTCGCACGGCTCGGACTCTGCGCCGGCGACCGGTCATCCCGATGCTGACGTGGTCCGCGTCCAGAGCCTGGCTGGACACCTGCCGCTACATCTCGCCGATGTCACGGAGCGTCGCGATGCGTTCATCGGCGACCACCCGGACAGTGGGACCAGGCTCGGCCGCTCGTCGGCCGCTTCCTCGGCCATAACCGGCATCGCACCACGGCAGGCTACGCCTACCTTGCCGATGCGCACCTTGTCGAAGCGGTGGAGAAGGTCGGAGCAATCACCGCCACTGCGATGACGAGTAGACGCCCACAACCGACAGCGCATCCACAATGGCACGGCAGTGCTCCGGGTCGCGGAGCACGTCCAAAGTATGCATCAATCCGGCGCCACCGTGTCGCCCACGTAAAAGGCCACCGTACGTTGCGCTGCTGCCGACGATGAGCGCCCTTCCGTCACGAGTCGTGTGGAACGTTGCAACGTCCAACTTGGGTTCGCTCGGCCGGGTAAGGTGCAGTTCCATCCCCAACAACCCCATTTCCCAACCTACGCCGACGGCACCGGCACCGAATTTGTGCCAGTGGTCGGACACCAGCGCGGTATGCGTAATCGCAAGGCGCGAGCGGCCAGTACCATCGTTGCACAGACGAGCCTCCACCCAGCTCACGTCACCGCCGAACTCCCACGTCAGCCCGAGATACGAGGGACGTTCGCAGCGCCTGATCGTACCGCCTGCGTTGCCCTCCAGTTGGTAGCGACGGCCGAGTTCGAGGCGGCCGCTGACCGGCAGGAACCAGCGTGGGATTCGTTCCGCGCTCGTCACGGCGTCCCAGAGGTCCTCCACTGTCGTCGCGTAGCTGCGGGCGAGGGTGACCGCGCGAGCGGCCTGTCCGTCGCGCTCCAGGGACGACACTGTGCGCTCCACGGCGCCGAGGAGGCGTTCGACATCCAGGTCCATGGCTTCTCCGTTTCGTCACCCAGGCGATTATCCATGTACATGCCACTGCGTACAGCAAATCAAGCCGCGTGGACGATGGCTCGGAGCGCCCACAAAGCCGCAGACCGTCGGACAACAGCTAGTCGGAAGCCCGCTCATCCGCCGTCGTCACGTCCCCCGAGTGCCGGCATGGGCCCCAAGGGATCCGGCGTGCTGCGGCCTCGCTCCGGCGCCCGCCGAACAAAGCGCATGCCGCAGAGCTCGATATGGTCCACCATGGCGTCCGCTACCAGCTTCAATCGGTCAGGGTCGCCGGGCCTGCGCCGTTTCGGCCAGAAGCACTCCGCCTTGAGCAGCGCCGTGTGCACCGTGAGCGTCAGGTCGCCCCGCGAGACAGGGATGTTGCGATCTTCCAGCATGGACCGGTCACAGTTCAAAAACATATATGGAACAGTAGGAATACATATCATTAATGGTGCCAACCTGCATAGCTCGCCGACGCGACAGGTTATGGGTTCGGGCGGCGTCCGGTTCACGGCGCCGGGGACTTGCCGCCCGTCGGCGACGTCATCTCCGGCGTTGGGGAGCGATGCGGGCTAGTCCCTGACCCGGAACGTCAGATGACAGGAGCGACAGCCACGGGCCACGGGAACCAGCGCGGCATTGACTGCTTCGAGGTCGCGGCCCCTAGCGGCAGCGGCAAGCTCACGAACCGAGTCCAGCGAGTCTTCCAGCGCGGCATCAAACTTCGCGCGCTCCTCCCAGATTTTTGCCCGCGCCTGGGTATCGCCTTCTGCAGTTCCCTCGGGGAACGCGACACGGGAATTCTCCAGCAAATCCACGATCGCCTGCGCGCTGGTGATCAGTCCGTCGGCAAAATCGACCCGGCCTTGCGCAAGCAGGACCACGTTGGCGAGATGCGCACCGGCGCTCGTCATCAAGTTCTGCCGATACTTGATGACGTGCTCGGGAGCATTTGCCGCAGAAATGGTTTCCCCCGTGACGAGAAGCGCCAGGAAGACCATGGCGGCGAGACGGGCGGGATAGGACATACGGGCATTCCTGTCGTGGTGTTGCACAGTCCAGGGCACAGTTCGCATCGAAGCGGTCACCGAAAATAGTGCGATAAATTCCGGGACGCACCCAAGGCCCACGGATTGGGTATGGGCGCAACCGCGTCAGTACGCGGATGACCCTCTCCCCCGTCTGACAGCACACCTACTTGGCAGCCGGGCGGTCAGAGCTGCGTGCCATGTACGCTTCCGAAACTGCGGCGACTTCCTTTGGCGACTACGAAAGTTCCCGGCCTTGCCAGCCTGCATATGGGACGCCGCAAGTATGGCAACATCAACCGCATGGCCCGATCCGAGTTCCATGTCGCACCGAAGGTTGAGTGACGCAGGGGAACCACGGACAGGCACTCGCAAGGCCATCACCACCTGACGAGCAGACCGCCACAAGGTAGGGGTGGGACATACGCTGATCGAGCCGCGGCGGGGTAGCGGCCAGGGGGCGAAGGAAAAATTCCGGCGGGCGGGCCAATCCGCTCGATGGGATCGAATTCCTCCGGATTCAGGCGCGCACCGGCAGCAGAGCGGACGGCTGTCCGATCACCCTCTCGAATTCGTACATGTGCACGTTCCCGTCGTGTGATTCGTACATGTAGACGAGATAGAACCCGTCCTGTCCCACCAACCGGATCTGGTGGCAGTCGAGCAGCTCGCGGATCCGGCTCTCCCACGCCGGCCCGTCCTGCCAAAATGTCCCAATGCGGCGCCACGCAGGCATTTTGTCCTGGACCCAACCTTTCCCGTCCCCTCACACGGGCCCAGTTCACATGCGAGTGCGACGGGGATTTCCCCTCCACGCGGAATGACCGGCGCGTGCCGCACTGTGCCGCCCACATACATGGAGGTACTCGGGCCTACGCCAGATCAGCGCATGAGATGCCCTTGTCATGACAGAGATATGATGCAAGGATTCACGGACGGACGGGGTGCGGGCTACCATTCTCGTGACGGAACGCAATGCCGACAGTTTTATGGTCCTGGTCACGGGTGCCATTGCGCACCTACGCAGTCGCGGCAACATCAATCCGGACCTTGACGACGTGATTGCGCTGTTGCGCGAGTTGAAGTTGATGGCGCCCGTGAGCACGGAAGAAGGCACGGTTGCGGCCAATGCCGCGTATTCCGCCTTCCAGAGCGCGGTGGTGCGACAAATCGACGGGGAACTGGCGAAGATCTCGTGGGGGTAGCCTGAATCCACCGCTTGGGCAGATCGTACGCGCCGTGCACCGAGGGAGGTCGGTTCGGCGGCCGTGCGGTCGCCCGCATCACGCATGGATGGCGTGACGGCAAGGCTCCGCGAGCACGCCGGCGCGCAGCCCCTGACAGGGATGCCGTCCGAGATTCCCTCGCCGGCAGATGCGCGCTAGGCTAACGCGACTTCCGTTCGCCACAGGTCTTTCGTCACATGGTTCGGGGCGTGCTCCATCCGGCCGCAATGCTGGCCTTGCTGGCGCTTCTGTCGCCGTCGACGGACGCCCGGGCACACGAGATCAGACCGGCGATCGCCGGTCTCTCCGTCGACCGTGCCG
Organism: Rhodospirillales bacterium; assembly: GCA_028824295.1. Lineage (NCBI taxonomy): Bacteria > Pseudomonadati > Pseudomonadota > Alphaproteobacteria > Rhodospirillales > Rhodospirillales bacterium. Next base: position 21,468 of record JAPPED010000004.1, read on the forward strand.
GCGGCTACGAGGTCTCGATCAAGTTCAACCTGGAAGCACTGCTGGCCGGCATCGGGCCCGCCCACACCGACACTTCCGAAGCGCCGGGCGCCGCCGAGTACGAGAGGCTCCGCAGCCTCTCGCCAGCTGACCTGCGACGCGCGTTTGACGCGTTTGCCGGGCAGTTCCTGGACGGGGTGATGCTGCACGCCGGAGACACACCGCTGCAGCCGGCGGTCCTCGACGTGCAGGTGCCCCCGGTCAGCGACACCGGGTTTCCGCGCCGCTCCCGGATCGTGATCGGCGGCACGCTGCCACCCGGCGCGGAGAGCGTGACCTGGGCCTGGGATGCGGAGTTCGGCCCGATTGTGCTCCGGCTCCCGGGCCCGGACGCGGGCGATCCCCCGCTCTTCGCCGAACTCCTGCAGAACGGCGTCGCCAGCGATGCGATCCCCGTCGCCGGCGACGTTCGCCGAACCTTCGCGGAGATCGCTCGCGACTACCTGGTGATCGGCTTCACGCACATCCTGCCGAAGGGGCTCGACCACATCCTGTTCGTGATCGGACTCTACCTCCTCAGCACGCGGCTCTCGACCCTCGTGTGGCAGGTGACGAGAACACGGTCACGAACCGGCTGCAGCGCTGGCGGCCCGCGATCGTGTTCGGGTTCGGCCTCCTCCACGGGCTGGGCTTTGCAGGGGTGCTGAGCGACATCGGGCTGGCGCCGGCGGAGTTCGTCACCGGCCTGATCGCCTTCAATGTCGGAGTCGAACTCGGACAACTTGCCGTGATCGCCGGCTGCTTCCTGGTGGCCGGCCTCTGGTTCCGGCACAAGGAGTGGTACCGATCCATCATCACGAACCCGGCGTCGGTCCTGATCGCGGCCATCGGGGCGTGGTGGTTCGTCGAGCGGACAGTGCTCGCCTGATCACGGCCCCGCGGCGGGGCTGATCCGCCGGCGCAACCTCCCAGAAACCGGTGGAATACCGGGCAGTGACAGGACCGGCCGTACCGGTCCCACTATCGCACCGGGTTCGTCGCCCGACGTGCGGCCGAGGGTCTGCCACCCTTCCGGATGCTAGAGAGTGGTGCGCGACGTAGCGCCCGGGTGGCGCATCGGGTCGCCAAAAAGGGCGTCGTGCCGCGCGGCCGGGACATCGGATTCCGGCAGCGCCGCCTCCGGCAGACGTCCGGCGGTCCGTTCATCCGCTGTCGTCACGCCCTCCGGGTCCCGGCATGAGGCCCCAGGGATCCGGTGTGGTGCGGTCGCGCTCCGGTGCCCGCCGGAAACAGCGGATGCCGCAGAGGCCGATGTGGACGACCACGGCGTCCGCCACGATCTTCAACCGATCGTGATCGCCCGGCCTGCGCCGCTTCGGCCAGAGCTGCTCCGCCTTGCGCAGCGCCACATGCACCGTAAACTTCAGATCATCGCGGGAGATTGGGATGCCGGGATCTTGCGGCATGGGCTGACGATAGAGAAAGAACATTACGGGATCAAATTGACATCTGACCGCCGGCAATGGTAGCGTCGTCGCCATGTGCGGGAAGTTCAGCAACCGGCTCTCGTAGTCCGAACTGCATGAGCTGATTTGCCCCCTCGGCGTGCATCGGCACCATGTTGCCGCCATCGTCATCTGCACCGCCGAGCGCCAGCAGCAGCAGGTGGTCGACCTCGAACGGACCATCGATCGGCTCCTCGCAGTACCCGCAAATCTTGCCGTGGGCCTTGAGGATCCGCTTTCGGTGGGCAGCCGTCATGGGACGGCGCTGGCAGCTCGCGAGCGATCATCCGGCGTGAAGGCCCGTGGCGTTCCCCGGGGACGCCGTGATCCTCGGCCGGGTGGTGTGGACGGCGCGGGCGTTGGTGTAGGGAACCCCTGCCTGAAGAATGCCCTCCCGACCGGACAAATCGCTCCGAGCGCGGTTTGCCCGGACGGTCATCGACCGGGGTGCAGCGCGGCGCACAGGTCGGCCGCGGCGTCGTCGAATGCCGCCTTCGCCGCCGGCACCGCCCCACCCATGTTGAAATAGCCGTGGATCAGGCCGGCATAGTGGCGCTCGACCACCGGCACGCCGGCAGCCTTCAGCTTCTCCGCATAGGCGATGCCCTCGTCCTGGAGCGGGTCGAAGCCGGCAGTGTGGACCGCGGCGCGCGGCTGGCCGGCGAACTCCGGATAGCGCAGCGGTGACATCCGCGGATCGCTGCGGTCGGCGTCGCCAGCATAGCCGTCGCCGAACCAGCTCATGTGCGGCTCTTCCAGCAAGTAGCCGCTGGCGTAGGTCTGGCGCGATGGGAAGCCGCCGGTCATGTCGGTCGCCGGGTAGATCAACAGCTGGAAACAGGGCAGGGGTAATCCGGCGTTGCGTGCTTCATGGCACAGCACGGCGGCAAGATTGCCGCCCGCGCTGTCGCCGCCGACCGCGATGCGCGCCGGATCGATGCCGTAGTCCGACGTCCGGGCCTGCAATGTCTCCCACACGAACAGGACATCGTCGACGGCCGCCGGGAACGGATGCTCCGGAGCCAGCGCGTAATCGACCGAAAGCACCCGGCAGTCAGCCCGCGCCGCGAGTCCGCGGCACGTCCGGTCGTAGGACTCGAGGCTGCCGATGGTCCAGCCGCCGCCATGCAGCCAGACCAGCAGCGGATCGGCTGCCCTCGTCTGCTTCGGCGTGTAGAGGCGGGTGCGGACGAACCGGCTGTCCCGCCCGAGCGCGATCTCGACCACCGAGTCCATCGGCGCCGGATCGATGTCGAGCCTGATCACGGTCTCGTCATACTGGGCGCGGGCCGCCGGCGGCGACAGCGTGTAGACCGGCGGATAAGGGGACTTTTCGATGAGGTCGAGCACCCACTCGATCTGGGGATCCATGGTCATGCCGGTTCTCCGAAGGATGCCCGCAGGGATTGCGCCCCCTTGGCCAGCAGCGGCAGGTCAATTCCAGCCGCGACGAAGGTGAAACCCTAGTCGGTGTAACGCCGGGCCGCCTCGACGACAAGACCCTGGTCGGCACCCGAATCGCCAAGTCTTCGACTCCGGCACTCACCGATCGCCGTTTGGCGCCCGAATTTATCTTGAATCCGCTTACGGTACGCTTACGGCAGCTTCACAAAATGCGGCCACAGAAAAAGAAACCCCGCTATCCTGTTGGAATAGCGGGGTTTTTTTGGTTGCGGGGGTAGGATTTGAACCTACGACCTTCAGGTTATGAGATCGAGCATCGTTTGCGGTCGGGAGTTCTACGGAATTCTATGGAGTATGGAATAGGCTGATTCTACAGTATTTATTCAGGAATGCTTGCGGTCCTGACACCTCTCGACTACCCTCTTTCTTGGTGGAGAGAAATTCCGATCGCATTCCGAGAACGCTTCATGCCGAGACTGACCAAGCGCCACATTGACAACCTGCCCGCCCGCGAGAAAGAGTACTTTGTCTGGGACGATCAGCTCAAGGGCTTCGGCGCCCGCGTCTATCCCAACGGCGGCAAGCGCTACGTCGCCCAGACCTTCCGCCGGGGAAAGACCATCCGCGTCCAGATCGGCCGCCACGGGGCCCTACCCTTCGAGCAGGCCAAGGCGCGGGCCCGGAAGATCATCGCCGATGTCGACGACGGCAGAAACCCGAACAAGGAGAAGGAAGCGGAACGCCTGTCGCCCACGGTGGCGGAGTTGGCGGATCGGTTCCTGAAGGACTATGTCCCCGCCCACTGCAAGCCGCGCACCGAGGTGGAGTACCGGCATGCGGTGAAGCGCTACATCGTCCCGGCGCTGGGCTCGGTCAAGGTGGTGGCGCTCGCGCGCGACGACGTGGCCGCACTGCACCACGAGATGCGGGACAAGCCCACCCAGGCCAACCGGACGCTCGGGGTGGTCTCGAAGATGATGAACCAAGCCGAGGCATGGGGCCTACGGCCCGACCGGTCCAATCCGTGCTACCACATCCGGAAGTACAAGGAGACGAGGCGCGAACGCTTCCTGACCACGGAGGAACTGGCCCGCCTGGGGAAGGCGCTGGACGGGGAGGAGTCGTTCGCGCCCGCGGCGGTGACGGCGTTACGGCTGCTGCTTTACACCGGGGCGCGGCTGTCCGAGATCCAGACCCTGAAGTGGGAGCATATCCGGGGCGACCGGATTCACCTGCCCGATAGCAAGACAGGGGCCAAGACAATTCCGCTGAACGGGCCGGCGCTCGAGGTGCTGGCCAACACGGAGCGGGTCGAGAGGAACCCCTACGTCATCGTGGGCACCGGCGAGGGTGCGCATCTGACCGACCTGCAGAAGCCATGGCGGCGGGTGCGCAAGGCGGCCGGACTGGAGGACGTGCGGATCCACGACCTGCGGCACACATTCGCGTCCGAGGCGGTGATGCGGGGCGAGAGCCTGCCGATGGTGGGGCGGATCCTGGGTCACACCCAGGCGCAGACAACTTCCCGGTACGCCCACCTTGCCGATGATCCGCTGCGCAAGGCGTCGGAACGGATCGCCTCGTCGCTCAGGCTGGCAATGCACAGACAGGGCGGGAGCTGACGGGCGAAACCACACGATCCGCTATGAGATGAGCGGTAGCGCAAGGGAGCCGAAGTACGCATTCGGAGCTGTTAGCCGATGCATCGCTCGATTGCCGTGATCAAGTCGCCCACTGGCAACCATGGATTCTGCGGCCGATACGAGAGGGTCGCGGGCCGGACAGCATCACTGTGTTCAGGTGCGTCTATGGCCCCAGTGCGCCAATCGGGATTACTCCCACGTCCTGCATGCCTGCGTGGCCGTAACCGTTTGGCACGATGACCGACAACGCCGACGGCTTTTCGTGGTCGCTCCCCTCCATGCGCTTGGCCAGTCTGTTCAGATTTTTCGCGCCCTCCGCCACCCAGCGGTCACCCAGCTTGATCTCGAAGGCCGCCCAGCGCCCGTCCGCCGCCTCAACGATGGCGTCGACCTCCAGCCCTTCCTTCTCCCGATAGTGGAACACTTGGGCGTCCGCCGCTTGGGCGTAGATGCGCAGGTCACGGATGACCATGGACTCGAACAGCAGACCAAGGAACTCCGGATCGGCAGCCAGACGTGCAGGTGTGGTTCGCAGGGCCGCCGCGGCCAGCGAAGGATCCACGAAGTGCCGGACAGGCGTCGCCCGGAGCATCGTGCGCGACCTCAGGTGCGGCGACCATGCGGGCTGGTCTTCCACCAGCATGAGCCGCTCCAGCGTTTCGAGGTACCCGGCGGCCGTATCCGCCTTCAGGCATTCGCCGTCGCGGCCGACATCGCGCGCCAGCTTCGCCATCGCGACCGGGGTTGCGATGTTCCGGGCCAGCGACCGCAGAAGGCGTGCCACCTTGATCGGATCTCTCCTCTTTTCGCTGACTCTGGAGATGTCCACGCGCCGGATTTCGTCCAGGTAGCCCCGGTTCATGCGAAGGACCGACCGCAAGGGCTTGCCGGCGTTCCCTGGCCAGCCGCCAGCGCAGACGAGTTCGGCAACGGAAGCGATCGATAGATCGGACCGCGGCGCCCGCTGCCGCTCGCCGTCAAGGAGCCTTCGCAGTGAAATCTCGCCGGAAGAGCGTCCCGCCTCGTAGAGCGACAGCGGGCGCATGCGAAGTCGGGTAAAGCGCCCGGCCCCGGTATGGCGGGTCGTGTCGTCTGCGGGAACCGCGGAACCGGTGAGGATGAATTGGCCCGGCCGGGAACGCTGGTCCACCATCCTCCGAACATGATTCCAAATTACGGGCTCCAGTTGCCATTCATCGATCAGACGCGGCATATCGCCTTCGAGCACGACTGCAGGATCGACGCCGATCAGGCGGCGGGCATTGTCGTCGATGTCCAGCAATACCTTGCTCGCGGCCGCACGCTTGGCGGTTTCCGTCTTCCCGCAAGCCTTGGGGCCTTCGATGAGCACCGCCCCGGAAGCCTCAAGCAGTTCCGCCAGTTCCGCATCGACGATTCGTGGGAGGTAGTCCATCGGTCACCGAGCCACCAAACAGAGAAATGCTGTAACGTATCGTCGGAATCCCTCGACGGCAAGACGAAAAGGATCATCTAGAGGGTGATTCGGAGAGTTTCCAGAGAGTGATTTGGCGGATCATAAGCGGGCGGTTCGGGGAATTATCGGCGAGTGATCGAGCGGAATATCAACGGTGGCGTCTTCGCAAGGCGACCGGGTCGAAAGGCGTGCAGATTCATTACCTTCGCTACAGGCTCATCGCGACTCGGATCGAAACGGGTCAGTTCTTCTTCCCTCGCAGCATCGGGAAACGCCCCAGGGCCGCACTCAGGCCGTCCACCCGGGCGGTACCGACGCAGATCAAGTCAGTCGAAGGCGCTTGGCGGCCACGAAGTGATACCCGATCGAATTCTTCAGGAACTCGTCCTCCGCCTCTCCTGTCGATTCGGGCTGGCCTGATAGAAGTCGACTCAATCTTGAGTGATTTTGTCGTTGAGTCGGGCTTGAACGGCTCTTCGAATGCGGCATCAGGGCCATTTTCTCATACCAGTTCCAAGCGTAGTTCACGCCCCACGGCCTGCGCGGCCTTAAGCATGGTGTCGAGCTGAACGCGGTCATTCTCAGGGTCGAGGAGGCGATCCAGACGCGCACGGCTGGTGCCCATGCGCCGCGCCATCTCGGATTTCGTGACCGCGCCTTTGTCCATGGCTTGGCGAAGCTGCCAGGCAAGAACGGCCTTGACGGCATGCGCCTGGGTCTCCTCGAAGGTGCCCTGCTCGCGCAACAACTCTTCCAGGGAAGAACCAACATGCGGGTTGTTTGTTTTTCTATTCATGGCGTTTCAACTCCTTCATGCGTTGTTCAGCGAGGTCCAGGTCCCGATCCGGCGTCTTCCGGGCCTTCTTGATGAAGCCATGAAGCGCATGTAGCTGGTCGTCAGACACACAAACCAGCACCCGTGCAATCCGCCCGCCCAGGAAATCCGTATGCACACAAGCCGCGCCGGGAGGAGATTGCCCGGCAGAGCGGCATACCGATGGGCCCGCCAAACTCAACGGTTGCCAGATCGATCCCTATCCGGCGCCGATCTTCCTCGGAGAGCTCAACCAGCCACTTCCGAACTGGCTCGTTCCCCGATAGCGTCCGGAAGAATCGGACCTCAATGCGTTTCGGTGCTTTTGGCGTCGTACCTCACAAGATACTCTATGCCTCAAGAGGCTCTTGCAAAAAAGGTCTAAACGAGCGGAAATAAGGTCGGAAACGGTCTGAAGCTGGCGGGACCGGCCGCCGCCTTCCGGTATCCTGGGGTTGCTGAAGACGCAGGATGGAAGGGACGGCGACCATGTTCCTGCAGGCGCACGACCTCATCGTGAGTGTGAGACCGGTACGGCGTCATTGCAGACAGGTGGATTCCGTACTCCACAAACGATCGTCAATCTGACTATTCGTGGGATTCTCAGGGCAATTGTCATTGTTCTGGTATTGAAGCACGGAACGCCCCCCGCCACCTGCCGCGCAACAGGCAATGTCATCTTGAATTGAGTCAATGAAGTGGCTAGTGGTACGTGAGATGGACGTAATGCGGCCAGTCTGAGTGTTGTCCGAAAAAAATTGGCCTACCCCGTCTCGCTGCGACACATAAGACTCTAACTTTACGTGCTCTTGAGGCTCTGTTGGATTCGTCAATCCAATGCTTCCGAAAGCATAGGCATCAATGTGAGGGCATGACTCTGAAACAGCAGATGCAACATGCTGAACGGCCGCACCGCCGAGTGAGTGCCCAGCAATCGTTACACGATCGCTTTTGGGCTCGAAGGCCTTTTCCGAGTTGACTTGCAGAAGGCCCCGTTCCCGCGAGACCTCGCATATGGATTGGATAGCGAATGTCGCAGCGGGAAACGGACAATCTTCTCCGGTGAAGTTGGCCGCGATTTGTCTCAGGTCGAGGATTCGGGTACCCGGAAAGCCAATCTGTAGATCACCGTCCGTACCATGGATTTGCAGTGGGGCCCACGCGCGGGATTCGAAATCGCGTGCAGCTGTATCCACCTCGATAAACAGACTTCCTGCCAAATCATAGATTCGCAATACCACAGCCAAGAACATGTTGTTTACTCTACAACTGACAAGAATTGTGTCCCCGATCGAAGTTACATTGACACTCTTCTCATTCCTAGTGCCATCCAACTCGCGGCGAACTGTTCGTTCCAGTTCATCGATGTGCTTTGGATCTATCGAAAGCAGGTGTGTTTTGGGGAGCAGTGCATCGGGGCGGCATGACCAGATGTCACCCTTGCGATCGCTTGGTCGCTCCGCTAGTTGGGAGTATTTGAATAGCGATAGTAGATGATCTCTCGTACTCTGGGCTGCCGCGTCACAGGCGGCTATGCGCATCGCTCCTGTTTGCTCTTGTCCAAATGCGTTGGATGGAATGAAACCTAAGAAGACCAAGACAACCAATGTCGAATGAACGCAAGTAGTCCGCATTGTCCACCTCCAGCATTTCGCGCGCAAGGAGGTTCCCATCATACGGCGTACGATCGCAGCTTCCCGAAGGAGCGCGCCATGGCGACCGGCCGGAATCTATTGTTCTCGTGGGACGCTGTAGATAATGAACGGGCCTTCCACCTGGATCGAGGATCTCGTTTTGAGGACAGTGAGGGCCACCGCCCGTGTGGAACGTGTGTTTGCTATGGCTGAGAACTTCGTCCTTGAGCGTGGAAGCCACTTGGCCAACTTGACGATGACCTCATCGCCAGCCCAGACTGGCGAACCCGGACCTGCGCGCCTCACCCCAGCCTGTGCTCCTGACCTAAGACGCTATCGGACCGGATAAAGCGGGCCACTCCGCGGCACAGGAATAGGTCCGACGGGGCTTCCAGAATGTCCCACGATGCGAGCTTCCGCCAGACCCAGCAAGCACTCCCGGGTGTATTCGTCCAAGATGTTCAGGACTTGGAACGCCCGGCCGTCAGATGCAGCGTTGACCCGTCGTAGCCGTCCCCGGCGATTACGACGACCCGTCAGATGAACCCCAAACGCCCGGTCTACGGCCACGCGGCTTCTACAGCCGAGTGCCACCGGATTGGCGATGCCCGGCAGTTGCCGTTCACCCAGAAATCTGGTAAATGGCGGACTCAACCAAGCCACTATCGTCAACATCGATGTGAGTTTGCCAGAGCCGCGCAAGCCGCCAGATCAAGTCACGGGGTCGACATGGACGCGCCTGACCTCTTGCCTTTGACGTGGAAATTGAAAGTGAGGTACCACGACACGGGCCGACTGGCGTTTGAGAGCTAGGGGCCGGTGCAGTTTATCGACTTATTTGCAGGCCTCGGAGGATTTCATCTCGCGCTTGGTCGTCTGGGCCATGAGTGCGTATTTGCGTCGGAAGTCGATCGAGATCTCGCTTCCCTTTATGAGAAGAACTTTGGTATCACTCCGGCGGGTGACATCCGCGCAGTAGATTTAGCGGACATTCCCCCACATGATATTCTCTGTGCAGGCCTCCCCTGTCAGCCTTTTTCTAAGGCTGGAGAGCAACAGGGCTTGGACTGTCCCCAGTGGGGCGATCTTGTCGATTATGTTGTCCGCATCTTGCGCTATCGCAAGCCAACCTACTTTATCATTGAAAATGTTCCAAACCTAGTTCGGCACAACGAAGGAAAGACGTGGAAGAGAATCAAGAGCCAACTCCGCGACGCGGGGTATGAAGTTGCCGACCACAAGCTGTCTCCGCACCAGTTCGGCGTCCCTCAAATTCGTGAGCGAGCTTTCATCGTTGGTCAGCGAGATCGCTTAGCGACCTTTTGCTGGCCTGCCCCGACATTGCCTAGCGAACTGTCAATTCGAACTGTGCTGGAACGAGATCCGAAGGACGCGCGTCAGCTTTCCAGCCAGGCCATAGAGTATTTGAAAGCTTGGCAGGACTTCCTCAATGTTTTTCCGAGCGATGTGGAGCTTCCGTCGTTCCCCCTTTGGGCGATGGAATTCGGTGCGAGTTACCCTTATGTCGGGCAAACTCCTCACTCCACCAACTACGGCGGCCTCGACCGCTGGCGGGGAAGCTTCGGTCGACCGCTCAGAGGGTTGTCGCCGGACGATGTCAAGGCGACCCTCCCTCCCTATGCGCGTGACAGAGTCGACGTCTTCCCGGACTGGAAGATCGACTTCATTCGGAAGAACCGACTTTTCTTTTGCCGGCACAAGGCAATCATCCAACCTTGGCTCCCCGCTATCCTTTCGTTTGCGCCCAGCTTCCAGAAGCTGGAATGGAACTGCAAGGGGTGTGAGCGCGACATCTGGAAGCTCGTCATTCAGTTTCGTGCATCCGGTATCCGCGTGAAGCGCCCGACCACTGCGCCTTCCCTAGTCGCCATGACCACGAGCCAGGTTCCTGTCATCGCTTGGGAGCGTCGCTATATGACCCCTCGCGAATGCAGTCACTTGCAGAGCATGGCTTCCCTCAAGCATCTTCCCGATGCCAAGGGCACCGCCTTCAAGGCGCTTGGCAATGCCGTAAACGTTGATGTGGCGGAGGCAGTCGCCCGCGCCTTGCTGCCAGCCAGCATTTCGATGCCCGTCGACAAAGCTACCCGGCCAAATGTCTCGTACAACTGGCCTGCCCCACAACCAGCGGACGCCTTGGCTCATGTCGGATGAAGACGGGCTCGACACTCTCGATACAGTCAGCATCCGGCCAGGTGTCAGCGTCTTATCTGTTCTACGGCACCTGAACTACAAGCCTTGGTTCGCACTGGCGGAGTTTGTCGACAACGCTGTCCAAAGCTTCTTCGAGCGCCGAGATCTACTTGAGCAACTTCACGGCAAGAGCTTCAAGGTCAAGGTTCAAATCAACATCGATTCTAGGCGGCCGGGGAGAATTTCCGTCATAGACAACGCTGGCGGAATCGCTCGGAAGGATTTTCCCCGCGCGTTCAGACCCGCGGCAGTACCCGTGAACACATCTGGCCTCTCAGAGTTCGGCATGGGAATGAAGAGCGCCGCTTGCTGGTTCTCTCCCAGATGGTATGTGCGCACCAAAGCTCTCCGAGAACCGGTCGAGCGAACCGTGAGGTTCGATGTAAACAAGATCGTACACGACCAACTCGAGGAACTGGACATTACCCGAGCCTCGGCTGATGAAGAACTGCATTTCACCGAGGTCGTGCTCGAAGATCTTCATCACGTTCCTGTCAAGAAGACCGTCAACAAGATCAAAGAGCATTTGACAGATATCTATCGGGTCTTCATCCGAGAAGGCCTTCTCGATCTCTATTTCAACGATGAGCGCCTCACATATGCAGAGCCTACCGTCCTTACGACCCCCTATGTTCGGGACAAAGGCGGCAAGACACGAACGTGGCGCAAGGATATACACTTCGACTTTGGCGAAGGTCTGTATGTCACAGGCTTCGCCGCCCTGCGTGACCCGGGGAACTTCGCTAGATGTGGCTTTGCCTTGTTTCGCCGCGGTCGGCTCATTCAAGGTAGCGGCGACGAGGGTTACCGCCCACGGCTCATCTACGGACAGCCGGGCAGCTTTCGCTCGCTACGCCTGTTCGGTGAGTTGCATCTTGAGGGCTTCGAAGTCAGCCACACGAAGGACGGCTTCCGATGGGACGAGAATGAGCAGCCCTTCCTCGAACTCCTGAAGGATGATCTGGACTCCGACGATCTCCCCCTCCTCAGGCAGGCCGATGACTATCGGGCCCTCGCTTCGAAGAACATTCGCAAGCGAACTGCGCAGAAAGCTGTGGATCGAGCCGTCGAGACAATGCAGCAGACGCTGCCGGCAGCGCTTCCTGCTATAGCCGACGAGCCTCCTGCCGAGACACCAACCCAATCCCTCTCGGCGCAGACAGTCCTGGCACACCGGGAGCTGACGATCGACTTTCGGGGCAAGCAGTGGCTGATTAAGGTTGAACTCACGGACGAGCCGGCGGAGAGCCAGTGGCTCTCGGTCAGCGACCAACTCGGCAGCGACGCCGCGCCTAACGTGATCGAGATTCGGGTTGCCCTCGCGCATCCATTCATGGTGAATTTTGCCCAAACAGACCCTGTAGATGTCGAAGCGCTTCTCCGAGTGGCGGCGGCTCTGGCCTTGGCCGAAAAGTTGGCCCGCCTTTCCGGTCAGAAATACACGGGTACGATCCGACGCAATCTAAACGACATCCTTCGTGAGGCGCTCGCTCAGATATGAGCCATATTCGCGAGAGTACACTGGGAAGCGGTCCTTGACCGCCGATCATCCCACTACCGTTGTGACGCCAATCCCGACTACACACGTGCCCGGTGCACAATGGCAACCCACTGTAGGACCGGAGGCTCGCGGCGTCGTTGAAAGAAAGCGGCTACCCAGAGAAGCTGGCGAGGCAGTCATCGAAGCTGCTGCATCCATCCTGGCACGCGGAACCCGCCCGACCAGTCCGCAAGATGATCGGACCGGTCTTGTCGTGGGGTACGTACAGAGCGGTAAGACCCTCTCCTTTACCACTGTCATTGCCTTAGCTCGCGACAATGGCTATCGGCTTGTTGTTGCCATAGCTGGCACTTCAACTTCCTTACTCAAGCAGTCCACCCGGCGCTTGCGCAACGACTTGTATGTTGACGATGTTGACGGCTATCTCAGATGGTCAACCTTTACAAACCCTGACGACACTGAAGGAAACCGGCGTTCAATTGAGCAAGTTCTCGACGAGTGGCGTGATCCTCTCGTTCCACAACATGAACGCCCCACAGTGCTCATAACTGTCATGAAGAATCATCGACATCTTGCAAACCTCTTTGCGCTACTAAACCAACTTAACTTAAGCGACGTTCCAACACTCATCATTGACGACGAAGCCGATCAGGCCAGTCTCAATACACTAGTTAATCGGGGCAGAGAAAGTACAACATATGGAAGGCTGCTCGAACTAAGAGATACCGTGCCGTGTCACACGTTCCTTCAATATACAGCTACGCCTCAGGCGCCGCTGCTCATCAACATTATTGATGCTCTCTCCCCCGATTTCGTTGAAGTTCTGGAGCCGGGCAGGGACTATGCGGGCGGACGCTCATTTTTTTCGGAGACCCGCGGATTGGTCAGCGTCATTCCGTATGAGGATGTACCGGCCGACGACAATCCGCTCGTAGATCCACCGTGCTCGCTGCTGGATGCGCTCCGCGTTTTTCTGGCGGGTGTTACCTCTGGCCTGATCCAAGGCCGCAGCCGGAGCAATGCGAATCGATCGATGCTGGTCCATCCATCGAGAGAAACCGCACAGCACCAAGAGTATCGCATTTGGATTGGTCAGGTGTTTGACGAGTGGCGACGCGTACTGGCACTGCCGGAAGCGGATCCAGATCGAGTTGACCTGTTGCAGGACTTTCAAGAAGCCTGCTCAGACTTGGCGCTCACTGTTCCTGATCTTCCCTCCTTCGATGAGCTCAAAGCTATGCTGCCCAGAGCCTTCCGCCTTACGAGCATTGAGGAGGTCAATACGAGAGCAGGCCGTGGAACTCCATCGATTGATTGGAGTCGCTCATACGGCTGGATCCTTGTGGGCGGCCAAGCAATGGATCGTGGCTTCACGGTGGAGGGCCTGACAGTCACCTACATGCCCCGCGGCCCGGGGGTCGGCAATGCCGATGCTATACAGCAACGTGGGCGCTTCTTTGGCTACAAGCGCCCATATCTCGGGTATTGCCGCACCTACCTTGAGCATGACGTTGTCTCCGCGTTCGAAGAATACGTGGAGCACGAGGAGGAAATGAGGCGACAGCTTCAGCAAGTGCGCGATTCTGGCAGCCCTCTCAGCGACTGGAAGCGTGCCTTCATCCTATCGCCTGCTCTGCGCCCCTGCAGGAGCAACGTCATTCAGTATGACTACGCGCGCGGCCGTTACGCTGATGCATGGTTTGCACCTCGCACCGTTCTTTGCGCTCCGAGTGTCATTGATGGCAATCGACGAGCAGTGCTGAGCTTCCTCGACGATCTAACGTTTAGTCCAAATGCGGGAAGCCCGAACCGAGAACCTGCTCAGATGCATCACATCTGCCGTGATGTACCGATGGTCGACATAATCAATGACCTCCTTGTCCCATACCGACTAACGGCATCGCGCGATACTCGAGAGATTACTGGAGTGCTGTTGCAGCTATCCCACGCTCTGGAGCAAAATCCAGATGAACGCTGCGTAATCTATGGGGATTATATACCCACGTTGACATAGCGGCCCCTTCCGCCTAGCCTGCCGCCT